>JAYVIS010000361.1:0-2221 GCA_043769975.1 Bacteroidota bacterium | reverse complement strand
GTTTTACAACACGAATGAAGGCCTATAGTGTTGTGCTCATGGTATTAGTTTGTGTTGAAGTGTTCCTATTAGTAACCAGATCAGATTATGATGCCACGATACTAAGAGCAAAAGGTATGTTATATCAAGAACAACCAAATAATCAACTAAGCAATTTATTTACCATTAAGTTAGTAAATAAGACTCGGAATCAATTACCAGTTGAATTAAAGGTAGAAAATTTTAAAAACTATAAACTACAATTAATAGGGAAAGAAATCGTGGTAAAAAAAGAAGGTGTAACAGAAGGTGAGTTTTTTGTTTACTTAGATAAAAAAGATATTCTAACCAGAAAAGTAAAATTGGAGATTGGTGTTTACTCCAATGGAAAAAAAATAAAAACTGTAAAAACAAATTTCTTAGGTCCAATAAAGTTTAATCAAAAAAATTAAGATTATGAATTTCGGAAAAAAAATAACCATCTTGTATTTATCCTTTGTAGCGTTAATCGTAACCATGGTAGTCATGTGCTTTGGCCAAAAAGTAGAATTAGTAAGTGATGACTACTACGCACAAGAGCTCCAATTCCAAGATAAAATTACGGCTGTCAATAATGCAAAAGCATTGGGAGGTAGTATTAATCATTTTGTAGATGGCAAAACCATTACACTAACACTTGATTCGAATTTAATAGCTGCTAACATTCAAGGAACCATTACTTTTTTTAGACCATCCGATTCATCTAAAGATTTAAAAGTGAAAATGAATTTCAATAACGGGGAGCAAATCATTAATAATAATGCCTTAGTTCATGGCACCTACAAATTGCAAATGAATTGGGTGAGTAATGGCAAAGATTATTTTAAAGAAGAGGTTATTTTTATTAATTAATGGAAATTATTATTGCCGCTATATCATTAGGCTTATTGGGAAGTTTCCATTGTATAGGTATGTGCGGACCAATAGCATTAGCTTTACCTGTTCATCAGTATTCTTTTCAAAAAAAATTACTGGGAATTTTGTTATACAATTCTGGCAGGGTAATTACGTACACCGTTATTGGTTTACTATTTGGCATGTTGGGCCAGTCGTTTTTTATAGGTGGATTTCAACAAGTTCTTTCTGTATCACTGGGAGTTTTGCTTCTATTGTCTGTAATATTATCCCAAACAAATTTTACTAATGCACCTCGTTTTAAATTTCTCTATTCATTTGTGAATACTATAAAAAGTCAGTTAGGAAATCTATTTAATAAAAAGGGCCTGCATTATTTGTTATTTATTGGCTTATTAAACGGATTGCTTCCATGCGGACTAGTATATCTCGGAATTGCAGGTGCGATCGCAACAGGGCATTATATTAAAGGAGCAGAATTTATGTTTTACTTTGGAATAGGAACTATTCCAATCATGTATTCAGTAGCTTTTTTAGGTCAGTTTATAACATTAAAATACCGTAATCATATTCGTAAAGCAATGCCCATTGTAATTAGTAGCATGGCGCTGTTATTAATTGTTAGAGGATTAAATTTAGGTATTCCATATGTTAGTCCTCGTTTTGAAAAACAAACAAACAGCGTAACCTGCTGCAATAAATCCAGTGAAGGGAAATTAGATATACACTGTTCACCAAAGAAACAAACTAATCATTAAGCTATGTTCTGGGAAAAATACAACTATACACAAATTAAAAGTAAAGTGTTTGAAGCCTTAAGCAAGAACACGAATTATAGAACTGAAAATATTTTAGGTATACCTGGAACATTTTTAGATACAGATATTTTTTATGATGACGCTGCGTTTTTAAAAGATGCACCTTTTCTATCAACCTTAATTGCAAATCCAAACCATATTGGGGTTCACACGTTTGGCGATGAGCACGAAGATTTTTTTTCGGGCACACATGAAATCGAAAAAGATTTAATTAAAATTTGTGCTGAGGAAATTTTTCACGCCGAACCATTATCATATGACGGCTATGTTGCAAGTGGTGGGACAGAAGCCAACATTGAAGCATTATGGATTTATAGAAATTTTTATTTAGAAGAATATAACGCCAACTTAAATGATATTGCGGTAGTTTATTCGTCCGATACTCATTACTCCATTCCAAAAGCATTAAATTTATTACAGCTTAATGGCATTGAATTACGTGTAGATGAAGTTACCAGAGAAATTGTAATTAAAGATTTTGAAGAAAAAATTGAATCTGCTTTAAAAAAGGGCATTAAGTATTTTATTAT
>JAYVIS010000360.1:0-5092 GCA_043769975.1 Bacteroidota bacterium | reverse complement strand
CTTCCCTCTAAATTAACGTTACTCAACTTAGTGTTATTTTTTTTATAAGTTATATTTGCCTGTTTAATACCGAAGTTAGAGGAAAGCACCAATGGAAATCCAACTTTATAATGACATTCGCCTTCTGCATAGAAGGTGCCTTCACTTTCATAATCATTAATTTTACTTTGAAAACTTTCTGGTAACAATGATAAAGTGGAAGAAATATCTAAATTACTTCCTTTAAAAATGACATCAAGACTAACCAAGCTATCATTTATTACAAAAGAGCCCTTACTATTTAAAAGAGTTGAATTAATCTTAGTATCAGCTTTTATAATTTTAAAAGTTTTCCCAGAAACATCAAGTTCAACATCGAATTTCAGTTTTTTGTTATTAAGGTATTTTACCTTTTGAATTTGGAATAAATCAATGTAAACTAAACCATTAGCGTTTAAAATATAATCAGTTTCGTTAAATTTTCCACTAAACTCAACTTCATTTAGTTTAGAGGAAATTTTTATTTTCATTTTTGTGTTTTTATAACTTAAAAACACATTTGTTAATTTAATTTTTTCTAATGCAAATTTCAAACTATCATTAGTTGAAGAACTATCTGTAGTTTTCCAAATAATATAATTAGAGTTTCCTAATTTATCTATTTTTAAATTAACTTTTGAATCTTCAAGTTCAATTTTATTAATTGTGTAATTTTTATTGAACAAGTTTTCTACATCAAATGCTAGCGATAATCGTTTTGCATATAATAAAGTATCTTGTGTTTTAAAATCTTTACTCTCTAAAGCCAAAATATTTTTAAATTCGAGAGCACATTTAGGAAATGACTTTATAATGGTTAAATCAATGTTTTGAGGATCGACAGTTATTTTGCAATTTAAGTGCTTGTTTAATTCTTTGATGATGATAACTTTCACATCATCTTCGTAAATATAAAGTAAAAAAAAACTCAATGATAAAAGCAATATTAAACTTAATAAAGAGCCGAAAATTAGGCGCTTAAAAAATCGCAAAAAGCTAAACTTTTTAATAACAGGATCAATATTTATTTCCGAATTCATTTATTATATAACGTAACAATACAAAATAGTGAAATAAAAATTTCACTACTATTAAATATCAGAATAAAATAAAAGCTGAATCGTTAATTATTACTAACATTATAACATCTATGTGTTAATTATCTGCAACCCAACAACTGTCAATTAAAAAAGTAATAACAATTAAAAAAAAGCAAGGATATTTGATTTACCTAAAAACATTCGGCAACAGTGAAATATAGGCCTTTATTATTCCTGCTAGAATACCCATAATCAACTCTAATGTTCAATTTTTCTTTTGTTAGCAATGCATATCTAATCCCTGCCCCATAACTATATTTAACGTAGGAATGCATTAAATCTTTAAAAGTACTATAAACGTTACCTACACCTGCAAAAGCACACGCACTAATTCTACCTTTTATATGTGTTCTATATTCTGATATAAGGCTGAACATATCAGTATCACGATATCTTCCTTGATAAAAACCACGCATATTATTTGAGCCACCTAAGGATGCCAATTCCCGTAAAGGCGTATTGCCTTGCGTAACATAATTATACAATTGCATGGCAAATATTTGATTTTTATGTATTTTTTTGTACCACCGTAAATCTGTTATCCATTTTATGAGGTCATAATCTGAAGCAATTTCTTTTCTAAAACCAGTAACCAAGGTTTGAATATATACACCTTTACTAGGCCAAAATGTTAAATCTCTTGTGTCATAACCTAAGCTAAATCCAGCCCCAGAAACTTTATAATTTTGTTTTCCAAAAAAAGTAGAAGTGTCAAATCTTTCACCAATGTTATATTTTATATTGAATACATTTTGAAATTCATATAATAAACCAATAAATACATGCTTCTTTATTTTCTTTTTTATATGTGGATTTACATAAATCTGTTCGTATACATAATGTTCTCCATGTTTTTTTTTAGGATCTAAATCTTCTTTAGTATTTGGCCCAATTCCCCAAAACTTATCAGGAAAATAACTATGTGAAATTTGAGTTAATAAAATATATTTTTCTTTAGGGAAATATATTGTAGCATCAATCGCTTCAACATTTTGATTATGTGAAGTAACAAATCCAATACCTTGTATGATAGATGTGCGGGTTAACGAATCGTGTTTATGTGACGTTTTAAATGAAATAGAGCCATAAATTCCAATAGCAAAGCCAGTTTCAGGAGTTTTATATAAAACCGGAACAATTAAATATTGCACTCTTTTACTAGTATCTTGCTTTAATTGAGCATTAGCAATAAAACAGGTTAGAACACTTAAAAGTGAAAGTGAAAGTGAAAATTTTATAACATAACTATTTATTTTATTTACCATCAATAATTTTTTAGAATTATTCTTTTTTTGAAATTGGAATTATTGTTAATTCAAAAACTATTGAATATGCATTATTTTTTGTGTTTGGAATTTGCATCCCTAATGTCAAAGGCATCCATTTTACAGGATATAGAATAATTCCAACTGATGTATAACATAGCGCATTAGTACCAAAAACACTTTCTGCCATTACATGAAAATAAGGTTTGACGGGTACTTCTGCACCAACCCATGCACCAAATCTATTCCCGAATCTTCCACCGTAATGGAGAGAATTATAATAGGTTCCTAGTACTAGGCTACTATTTTTTACAGCCAAATTTTTTACTAATAAATTACCATATACTAAGGCGGCAGAAGTAGTTCTCTTGTTATCTCTAAAATTTAAGCCACATTGAGAACCAAGAGAAAAAGAAATATTTTCAGAAATTCCAAAATGTTTTAACCCATTTAACATTACTAAAGGATTGTAAGGATCCTTATCATTTGTATCATTTTTAATGAAAGATCTATTTTTATCACTAAAGTTCAATCCTAAAACATTTGCTCCAATTTCAAAACCTTTTCCTAATCCAAAATCTAAAGTACTATTGGATTGAACTAATTCATTAAAATTTAATTGCTGCTGAAAAAAAATCTTATGTTTTTCTGTTACTTCAGAAGAAGGAACATTAATGAAATTTTGTTGCGCATAAGAATATGAAAAAACAAATAAGAAATACAGAAAGAAATATCTTTTCATTGAATATATGGAGCAATAAAACCCATTAAGAATTAGTTATGAAGATTTAAATGCACTTTCATGATTTGTTTTAATATGAGGCCCTAAAAACACTCTAGCGTAAATTCTAATTGCTGCAATACCATCAATAATTAAACTAGAGGCTGTAAAAAATGCCAGCATAAATTGATTCTCATGAATATGGCTAAAAATAATATCCTCGCCAATAAAGGTTGGTGTTATAGGAAAACCTGTTAACCCTAAGCATGCTAATAAAAACACAAATGCAATTTTTGGATGATCATAAGAATGTCCATTAAACTGATTTAAATCTACTTGAGTTTCAATCGATTTTAGTTTACTAATTGTAAAATATCCAATAATTCCCAATACAACAATTCCACTTAAGTAAAGTAATGATTGGGTATATTTATAATGTTCGTTAAAAGAAATTGCTAGTGCTATCCAAAAATGGTTCAAAATAATTAATACCCATGCTAAATGAACGTTTTTTCGTTCGGTATAAGATTTTAAAACCATTACAAAACCAATAAAAGAAAACAAAGCTGGTAAAAAATCGTGGATTTGCTGAGGAATATGTGCTTCATAATACAAACAAAATAGACCTATAATGTATGTTGGTATAAAATAAAATAAAACATTTTTAGAATTAACAAAACTCAATGCTCTTCCCATTAATTTTAGAGGGCGCCAAAGTCTAAACATAAATGTATCTAAATTAAATTCCTTTAAGCAAAGTAAATAAAAAGTATATTTTATTCTTTTCGAAAAAGAATCTTCTAAAGATGCAGAACGAGGAACGAAATTATAAAACTGCTCTCTAATTAAATAACTCACAGTTGATGGAGAAACTAATAATTGATATGTTCTTAAAAATGCATTACCAGCAAAATGAATTAATGCTAAAACTTCAAAACCACAAGCTAACTCAATAAATATTAAACCAATTTGTGAGATAGAAGAATAAGCGATTTGGCTTTTTACTGATGACTGAACTCTGGCAATACCCGTTGCAATAATACTTGTTGTTAATCCAAGAATTCCTATTAAAATTCTAACAGAAGTTTGATGTTCCCATAATGGAAAGGTACGAAGCAATAAAAAAACACCTAAATGCACAGAAAGTGAACCATAGAAAATTGCACTTGAAGGAGTTGGGCCTTCCATTGCTCTTGGTAACCAAGATGAAAATGGTAATTGTGCAGATTTTGCGGCTGCAGTAATTAAAATCATTAAGGCTACAAAAATACCAATCAAACTATGATTTTCTAAATGATGGCTAACAAAAGTGTCATTTTGTAATTGAAAAAATGTAATATTTTCATGAAATAAATGATGACTCATCCACATAGCTAATATTAAACCTACATCACCTAATCTATAAATTGAGAATACTTTAAATGCATTTTTAACAGGTAAATAACGATCTCTATAAAATGCAATTAATAAAAAGGAAGAGATGCCTAATATTTCCCAACCTATAAACAATGTTTCTAAATTTCCAGAAAATATGGTAATGTTATATCCTAAATAAAAGAACATAATCGTATTAAAGAAACGCTTATAACCATCCTCTCTGTGTAAATAATAAGTACAGTAAATTGTTACTAAAAAAGTCAAAAATGAACCAACTAGCATATAAACAACTGTTATTTTATCGAAACAGAAATCAATAAAAAATTCGTAACCGGTAGATTGGAATAAAACAAAAGTTTTAATATCAAAAGTTTGATGGCCATTATAAAGCCAATAGCCCACAAATGCAATAAAACTTATAAAATGCAAGCCAACTATATAAATAGCACTTTTTGAAATTAAATTTTCGTTTTTCTTTGGAAGCAGAACGCTTATTATAAATCCTAATAAAGGAAGTAAAATAAAATATTGAATAAATGATTGCATAGTTCTATATTTTTTTATTTAGTAATGTAAACTGGAATGTTTTCTAAAGTTGATTCTAAAATAGG
>JAYVIS010000359.1:0-2501 GCA_043769975.1 Bacteroidota bacterium | reverse complement strand
TTTTTACATAATTTTAATTAAAAACATAGTTTCTATATTTATAGATATATGCTAAATATAACAGAAAGTAAAATCATAAAAACATCTCATGCTGAGATTTGTTATCGTTCAGATGGGATTATTCACATTCACTACTCAGATCATTTTTTTAATCTTGCAGACACAAAAGCGCTATTTAAAACCATAAGAGAAAATTCTCCTTGGGATATTTCTCCCATTTATTTATCAGGTCGTACTTTTACTAATCAAGATAATGAATCAAAAAAATTTAATGGGAGTGATGAAGTTTTAAAACATTGTTCTGCTATTGCGATGCTAACAAACTCATTAGGTCAAAAAATATTAGCCAATTTTTTCATTAAAACCATTCGCCCAAATACGCCAACCAAGTTTTTCACAGATGAAAAATCTGCTATTAATTGGCTTAGAGACTATTTATAAAATTATTTTTATTGCATAAAAAAACCTCCTAATTGCTTAGGAGGTTTTTAATTTTATATCAAATTAGAAATGCCATAAATCATGTTCCCATCTAAAGATATCATTTTTAATGCGATCAGATTCTAATAAAGCGTCAATACCTTTTGAGTAACGCTCAATCGTTCTGTCATAAACGTTTGTTTCTCTAGTTGCCGTTGATGAGAATTGTCTTTTCCAAAATATATCTTCAAAGGTTCTTCTTTCAGCATCGTTTTTAGCATTATACACCTCGTGCTTAGCAAAAAATGGTCTGCAAGCCGGGAAATAAGCGTAAAATATAGGATACTCACCTAAATCTTCTTTACCTTTCTTTAAAACATTAAAGCCCATTGCTAAAATTCGAACTTCTAAAACCGATTTTTGTTTATCAAAAAACCAATCTTCTTTTAATTCCAATGAAACAAAGTTTTGGTAAATCCAAGTTGAATCAGTCATACCTGGTTTTTTAACCATAAAAGCGTTACCATTAGCATCAAATTCTTCAACATCTGCCGAATCTTCTTGAATAACTAATTGACTTCTAATATTCGATAATTCTAATGGCTCTAAAAACTCATCATCTTTAAAAGCCATAATTTGACCAGTTAATACATATTTTAGCATTACTTGCATCAAAGAAATTCTACTTGTAACAGCTTCGATTGGATAGTATAATTGTTGGTTTTGCTTTTCACGCATATCCAAACGTCTCCAAACACGTTTTTCCCATGTTACATCACCTTCACGAAGGTGAGTGTAAGGAATAAAACGTCTGTTATTAGAATTTTCCTTATCGTAAATTCCATCTCTATAATCTCCTGGTTGAAATACGCCAGGTTGAGCTTTTACATTTAAAGCTATTAAATAGAAAACAGCTAAAAATAAAATGTTTCTGAAATTTATCATACTATTAGTTTTTAATTTATTGTCAATTATTACTTAAGAACTTTAATACCTACAGTTGTAGAAGTAATTTTTCCATCTGGACCTTTTACTTTTGCATCAATATATACTTTTGTCCCAACATCAACACCTTTCATAATTCCAGATGCTGTTGCGTCTAAGTTATTACCATTACCAGTTGCTTGCGCTAATTTACCTTTTACTTTACCAGTAACCTCATAAGATAAAACTACGAAGTTTGCTTGAAAATCAAATCCATTTGCACCTGCACCTAAACCACTAACAGTATATAAATCTCCTTTTTTCAATTCTTGTGGAGCAAATTTACCACCAATTTTTAATTCTGGTTTTGGTAAAGGCTTCACACGAAACTTAATAGGAGGACCTTGTGATTTAACACCATCTTTAGTTTTTGCCGATACAGAAACCATACATTCACCTACTCCAGAGAAAGAAAATTCATACTTACCAGCTCCTTTAGGAGTAACACGAACACCTGAACCAGTTGCACTAACACTAATATCAGCTGGAGAAATACCTGCTGCTGCTGCTGTTACCGGGTTTGGCACACCATTGTAAAATACATTCATTTGATCTGCAGATACACTTGCTCCAGATTTAGCAACTTTATAGGCTCCAGTAAATGGATAATATTTAAAAGTACCATCAGGATTTTTGTATTTAATAACACCTTTATATTCTTGATCGCCTTCGCCGCCAGTACCAACAGAATACTTACCTTCACCAGAAACCACAGGAACAATAGTACCTTTAGCTCCACCAGCTGCTGCTGCCGAATCTACTCCTACTATAATTTCCATATCGCCTGCCGCTAATTTTGAAGAAGAAGCCGCTAAGAAGATATCTGCTTCATAAGGCTGACCAGCAGCAATATAAGAAGAAGGAGCAACAACACGAGCTTTAATAGCGTCAAACTTAATAGCTAATTTACCACTAGCTGCCGAAAATGTTAATAATACCTCAGCTTCAACGTTTTTTAAATCCGTTTGAAATTTATTTAAATTACAAATAACCGCTGCTAAAGGTAAATGGTAAAAATTATCCATTTCCCAGTTAAATTCAACACCATCTTCAACACGTTTACTATCAACAGGCTTTATTGATGCAAATTTTTTCTT
>JAYVIS010000358.1:0-4067 GCA_043769975.1 Bacteroidota bacterium | reverse complement strand
TTAGTACCATATTTATTTTATGAAACAAGGCATTTGCGTTATGATACAAAACAAGAAAGGAGGCCACATAAACAATTAGTTTAAAGCAACCTCCCTTTTGTTGGTAAAAATTTGAGAACCCTTACCATTACAAAAGTAATGAGAATGTAGCTTACACATTGTTAAAAAATGAAAAGGTATTAACAGTTTATTAAAAAATAAAGTTAATACTAGCAAAAATACAAAGGTTTTTCCTGCTTACTTCCCTTAGCCAAAATAAAGTAGAGTATAAAATATTAATTTGCCCTTCTCAGTCTCCCATAATGGGAGACTGAGAAGGGCTTAACAAATCTTATTAATTGAATAAACCTTTTTATATTTTTCTTTTTTTTATATTGTTTTGCTGTGAAGCTAAAACACAAACTAACCTTGTTTATAATGGCGATTTTGAATTGTATGATACGTGCCCAACTAATATTTCTACACCTGGCGATTTACAAATAGAACATTGTTTGGGTTGGACGGCACCGCACAAATTAGGTACATCTGATTATTTTAATGTTTGTAATAATTTAACTTTTTTTAAACAAGCAGGAATACCGAAAAATTTTTTCGGTTATCAATATCCTTATAATGGCAATGGATTTTGTGGATTTTATTCAAGTATAGTTGATTCATTTTTGGGGCAACCATATATTTACAGAGAATATCTGCAAACAAAATTAACACAACCATTAGAAAAAAACAAAAGTTATGGTTTTAGTTTCTTTGTTTCTGCCTGCGGTGAGAGTAATACACATAGCTTAATAAATTTAGGTGCCTTATTTAGTAGTTCTAATTTTTCGGCAAATAACTATGACCCTATTTTTGCATCACCTCAAATTAAGAATAAAAATACGTTTTTATTTGATACTTTAAATTGGATGAAAATAGAGGGTACCTTTATGGCAAATGGTAATGAGGAGTATTTAACCATTGGTTATTTTGAAAACGCAACGGTTGATACTCTAAATAATCATTACGACCCATTTAATTTTTATTACACAATAGAAACATATTACTATGTCGATGGAGTTAGTTTATTGGAATTACCTTGTACTATTAATATACCTAATGTGTTTACACCTAATGGAGATAATGTAAATGATGAATTTAAAATAGAATTATGCGATAGCACAAATTTTAATTTAATAATTTACAATAGGTGGGGGAATATAATATTTGAAAGCTCAAAATCACAAGCAGCTTGGAACGGAAGAACAACTTCAGGTGAAGTTTGTGTTGAGGGTACATATTATTTTGCAGTAACAACAGATTCAAAAAAAGAAAAAGGCTTTATTCAATTAGTGAGATAAAACTCATTAATTATGAAATTAAATTTAACAACAACAGCTATTGCACTAAATTTAGTTGCGATGGCACAAACTCCAATCGGTAATCCTCCAGCGCCAAATACTGTTCCGAATAATGCAAATTCTGCATGGTATAAAGGTGGAAATAATTTAGGAGGTTCTACTCCTGCAAATGCTAATATTTTCGGCACGATGTGGAACTCCCCAGTTTATCATTATACATCAGGTAAACAGCGTATGATTGTTTTTGATGATACATGGAATACAGCTGGTGCAGGCCTTGCAGGCACAGGCACTCCTTTTGGCGGTGGCTTGGCAATCAATTCAAATCCATTGACTCCTATTTCAAGGCCATGGTCATTGCTTACCATAGGCGAAAATAGTAGTGTTGCTGCTGGATGGAGAAATTGGATGTCAGTAGGTACATTATATAATATGGGAAGTGATAATATGTATGTTGGTTTAAAAAATGAAATGAGTTTGGCAGGTGATAGACAAGATGCTGTTATAAGTTGGGGTGATAATACATCAATAGGAGGTAGTATGTTTGGACCTGATTATTTACGATTTATATTTACCGCACCAAATTTAGACCCAAGTTACCCAGCATACCAAAAAAGTCAGGATGGCTTAGAAGTAATGCGAATGAATTGGGAAGGTAAAGCTGGTATTGGAAATTATTTTAATAATGTTGTTGAGTCGCCTTTTTCAAAAGACCCTGCACGCAGGTTCGAAATTTTATCTGATAAAACTTCGGCAGGAGCAAATGGTAATCCAACTTTTAGAATGACGCATACTCAACAAAACCCAGTCGCATTATTAACAACTGGTAAATATAGCGAATTTGAAGCTCGTAGCACTGGCGATTTATTTATAAACACAAGTGATAATACGTTAGTTACTACTGGAACTCGCGATTTTAAACAACGCTACATTGGTGTTAATACAAATACACCAGGTAATACTATGGAATTAAATTCGCAATTTGCAAGTGCGGCAACTCCTAATGGTTTTGGGGGAGGAACAGGATGGGCTGGTTTACGTTTTACAGATTTAAAAAGTGCTTCAATTGCACAGCCAAACCCAAGTGCAAATGTATTATCAGTTGATGCGAATGGAGATGTTATTTTAGTTCCAGGCGGTTCAAACATTGGTAACAATGGCATTTCGGTAAATGCAGGAGTTATACAATTAGGCGTACCTTGTACTTTACCAGGCGGTGGTGTAAATTTTTCAGGTTTAGGGGCAACTGCCCTTACAACTGATAGAGCAATTTATATTGGGAATGAGCATTTTTGGTTTGCTGATTTAAACACAAGTACTGGTGGTGTTGGTGTTGGCGGAAATCCTGCAAGTGTTGGTTTTTGTGGTACAGGAAATACATTTGAGATTAGTGCGAATTTAAACAATACAAGATATGGAAATGTTGGAGCAAGTGGCTTACGATTAACAAAATTAGTACCAACATCTGCAACGATTCCAAACGGAACATACGGCGTAAATAGTAGTAAGGTATTAACTGTTGATGAAAACGGTGATGTAGTTTTAACAGATGTGAATTCTGGTTTAGGGAATTTATGTGTAGGAACAGCAAATCCTTTATTAGGTGATTATCAAATACCAATGGCTGGTTTTAATTTTAATTATACAATGCCTGCATTATCTAACTCGCAAGTTAATATTGGATTTCCTGCTTGTTTACCTCCAAGTAATGCGCGATTAGGAGTATTAAATGATGTTTATTCAAGAGCTGGTGGTTTTGGTAGTAATTTAAGTTTTGCTTCAACTTTATTTGGAGTAACGGCGAATAGTAATAATACAGGAACAGGAGACGCGACAGGTGTATATGGCAAGGCATCGTCTGTAAATCCAAATAGTATTGCAATAGGAGTTCATGGCGAAGCTGTTGGATCTTCAGCTCCAGTAAATAAGGGGGTATATGGATTTGCAAGAAATGCAGCTGCATCATCTGTAGCTGGTAGTTTTAATGTATTATCCTCAACATCTAATAATAATCAAGGAATTGATGTTTTGGTTAATGGTGCAAACACATTATCAAATAATTTTGGTATTAACACCTCAGTTACAGGTGCAGGTATTACTAATTATGGGGCTAAATTTTTTGCTAATGGGGCCACGAATAATTATGGTGTTCATGCCTTTGCTCCTAGCACTTCAACGGATTGGGCAGGCTATTTTGGTGGTAATGTATTTATTAATGGAGTTGGAACTTCACCTGGTCCAGGTTTAATATTTTCTGATATTAATTTAAAAAAAAATATTGTAACGGTTGCAAAGCCATTGGATTTGTTATTAAAATTACGTCCGGTTAGTTATAATTTAAACAATACTTATGCTCCACAATTAAATGTAGATACTTTAAAAAGCTACGGTTTAATAGCGCAAGAAGTTGCTGTTGTAATACCAGAGTTGGTTAAAGATGTTGTTGTGCCCGCAGAATATGATTCTTTAGGAGCTATTATTACACCATCTGTTGCATTAAAATCATTAAACTACACTGGTTTAATTCCTTTAACAATTTCGGCTATTCAAGATATTAATAGTCGCCAAAATGCGATGCAAACACAACTAAACAAAGCTGGTTTAAGCGATGCTTTAGTTAAAACTAACATTAATAATTTTAATGCTTTAGCAAAAATTAAAACATTAAACCCTGTATCGTATAATTTTACAAATGTTAGCGTTCCTCAACTAACGTTTACTCCTAATTTAGAT
>JAYVIS010000357.1:0-4397 GCA_043769975.1 Bacteroidota bacterium | reverse complement strand
ACAATTGTTGATGGAAAAGTTATTAATACTTCAGGTTTTTTTAAAGCGAAATATTCTTTTTTATTAGTTGGATTGTGGTGGATTGGCTTTGCGCAATATACCTTTAGGAATTTACCTAAAAAAACGCACCACCATACTATTTCTAACAGAGATGGCTTATTCTCGAAAGGCTTTAAAGAATTATCAAAAGTATATGCTCAAATAAAATTAATGCCACAGTTAAAACGTTTTTTAACGAGTTACTTTTTTTATAATATGGGTGTGCAAACAATTATGGTTGTTGCCGTTTTATTTGCAAGAAATGAAATAGATTGGGGAAATGATCCAATCGTTGCTGAAAAAACAAAAACATCAGCATTAATTATCAGTATTTTAATTATTCAATTTGTAGGAATTGCAGGTTCTTTTTTATTTTCTTGGATGTCGAGACAAATTGGAAACATAAAAACGCTTATTGTAACTATACTTATTTGGATTTTTATTTGCGTGTTCACTTATGGAGTTGTGCATACTCCATTTGAATTTTATATCGTGGCATTTTTAGTTGGCTTAGTAATGGGAGGTGTGCAAGCATTATCGCGTTCAACCTATTCAAAATATTTACCTGAGACAGAAGATCATACCAGCTTTTTTAGTTTTTATGATGTAATTGAAAAATTAGGGATGATTTTAGGAACCATTTCTTTTGGTATGATTAGTCAAATAACAGGTGGAATGCGTAATTCTATTTTATCACTTATTGTGTTTTTCATCGCAGGTTTATTGATTATTATTCCATTGATTAAGACTAAAAAAATAAATTAATTTAAACTAAAAAGAGTTGTAGAAATTTAATCTACAACTCTTTTATTGAATTTATTTCCTAAATTTTATTTCCCAACCTTCACTCTTACTCCTTCGCTATGACTTGTAAATTCAGGAGCATACATGCATTGAATTGTAGTGATACCATTACTAAAATCTCCTGAATGATTTACTACTAAAGGATATTCGAACACATAAGTTCCTTTATTTAAATAAGAGAAAAAGAAATGAGTTGCGGCATCACGAGTGCTTTCATAATAACCTAAACCATCTTGATACTTATAACTACTCATAACGTTGGTAGGTTCAAAACCAGATGCTCTCATATCTTTCATGTGAACATAATTCATATCTCTATCAACTCTCAATTCAATTCGAACTTTTATTTTATCTCCCAATTTTAATTTTGTAGAAGCTGTTATTGGTTCAATAACAATTCCACTAGGTGTATTCTTTTGTAAAAATAATTGTTTGTTTATTTTTAACGGCGTGGCATGTGGTGTAATTTTATCTAGCTGCTCAAAATATTGCCAATACATTGCCCCGTAACTTACACCAACATCTTTTTTAGAAACAATTACCTTACCCATTGTTTCAGATTTAATATCACTACCATGCCATGCTTTTTTAAAGTAACCTGTTCCTGGTTCAGCATTTAATGTTTTATCATTTTTAGGATCCAATTTAATATCACCAACCATAATTTCAACATTTGGCTCAGTGGCTAACCAATCTGTTCCTTTTAATAACATGGCATAAACCGCATCCGTAGTTGCGCGAGTTGTTCCCCAATGTTGCGTTTGCTTACTCTTAATTAACCAAGTTTTTAAATCGTCAACAGCTTTTGTATCATTATTTATTTCATCAAAAGCCTCAATCATTAACGCTTGCATTTCTATTGGAGCCTCATACCAATAATATCCATAGTTTTCTTTCCAATACATTCCCATCTCTTCACTATTTACACTATTTTCTTTCAATGATTTTAAAATATCTTTTGGTGTTTTAATATCCGAGTATCTATTTAAACTCAATGCAATCATACCTTGCATATAACGTCCGTTTTGCAACCAGTAAGTTTGTTCTTGCTTTTTATAATATTCAAAATACTCTTTGTTACGAGATTGTCTTTCAGTATCTTTAAAATAACTACGCATATACAAGTATTGAATTGCATTATAGCTCAAATGATTTTCAATTTTGTACTTCGGGCTATATTTTTTCATTTGTTCATATTCTTCTCGCATACGATTATCACAATATTGAACAGCACGATTTACCATATTCCATATTTCACTATTCTCTCTAATTTTTAAAACGCCTAATTTATCTAAGTGTCCAAAACCCGTAACAATGTGTTGTGTTATATACCAATCATCAGGGCCACCATCAAACCACATAAAACCACCATTTGAAGTTTGTTTTTTTAATAGTTTTTTTAAAGCTTGCGTTTGTTCGTTGCTCATTTTATTTAAATCAAATAATAAACCAACACGCTTTTTATTTTGAGTTTCATTTTTGGCTTGCAATAACCATGGTGTTTCTTCAAGAATCACTGATTTTAATTCTTGATTTTTTTCAAGATTAGATAAAAAGGCATCAGGACTTTGTGTTTTCCATGATTCGAAAATGGCTTTAATTTTAGGTTTAGAATTTACCACATACGTTGCTAAACTATTTGCATAATAACGTGCAAATGTTTGTTCAGCACACTCGTATGGATATTCCATTAAATATGGCAAAGCTTGCACGGCATACCAAGCAGGGTTTGCAGTAAACTCAAGTGTATATGAATGATTTTTTAAGGTAGTTGAACGATTATTTTGGTTTGTAAATTTGGTGAAATTAAATTCCTTTGTTTGATTACTTCTAATTGGCATTGGCATACTTTCGGTAACCAACATACGATTTGTTAAAACTGGAATTGCCATTTCTTCACCATCAGTAAAGCTTCCTGCACGAGCCACTACTTTATATTTAATAGCAGAATAATTTTCGGGAATATTTAAATTCCATTCTATAGGCGTGCTTAATCCTTTTTTTACTGAGAAATTTTGGGTAGAATTATTTTGAACTACTACCAATTCAGTAATATCCTTTTCGGTTAGCGCATCATAAAAATGAATTTCAGTAGTACCATTTAAATCCTTTTCAGAGACATTTGAAATTTTTGTAATGAATGTGATCTTATCATTTTCCCTAAAAAAACGTGGCGTATTAGGTTGAAGCATTAACTCTTTTTGAGTTATTAATTCTTTTTGAAACTGACCATATTTTAAATCTTTGGTATGTGCAAATCCCATTATTTTCCATTTGGTAAGACTTTCAGGAACCGTAAATTTAATTTCTATTTCTCCTTTTTCATTAGTTTGTAATTGTGGGAAAAAGAAAGCTGTTTCATTAAAATTACTTCGCGCTTTAATATTAGCCATTCCACCAGCCTCACCACCTACTCCATTTCTATTATCTTGATCTTTTAATTTACCACCCAAACCATCTGTTGGTGGGCCATTTTTTTTCTCAGCTAAATCTCCTTCACTCTCTTCTGCATTTTTATTTCTAGACACAGTCGTAACTGGACTTGATTTTGAAACAGATATTTCATCAGCCATAATACCTGAAGCAGGTGCTGCATTACTTTCGGATTGCATAACTGATTTGTCATAAGAACCTTCACCATCTCCTCCTCGGTAACCATAATAATTATTTTGATAAAAGCCTAAACCAAAATAATTTAAATTATCATAATAACGAGAAGGAACAGATTCATATTTTTGATGAATATTATTAAACTCAATAGAATTTGTTGGTCGGCCGCAATGTGATTGCCATGCTGCTTGCCCATAATAACTTTGATAGATATTAAAATAAAAATCGTTTCTTGCAAAAGCGTCCAAACTTGCGTCATACATTGTCGCAACCATTTCGGCAACTGCTTTTTCGCCCTTTTTATCTTTCAATATTAATTTCCATTCTTCTGCTTGGCCTGGCATTAATTTATTTCTAAAACTCTCGAAACTTATATCTAATTCTTTATTTGTATAAGGAACAGTAATGACTTGAGTATGATTATAAAAACGATTGAACTTTAAAAACGATTGATGCGTTACAACATTTCCAATAGCAGATTCACCAATATGAATAGATACAGGATTCATATTTGCAGCAACTTTTATACTCTCAGTAATTAAACCTTTGTATTCAATTTCGTATAAATAATTGGTATTTGAATAACCTGAATTATAAATGAAATTAACAGTTTCATTGGGCTCAGCTCTGGTTTTATCGATGAAATAAAATTCAGGTTTTTGTTCGGGAAGTTCATTTGTTGTTTTATTAAATACAGAAACGTAAGCAAATGCTTTAACCTCTTCATTATATTTATCTTTACAATTTGCTTCAATTATATAAACGCCCGTTTTTAAATTTTTAAATTCAGTACTTAAATCATATTCTGTTTTTGAACCAGTATCAAATGTTTTTTCAATGACTTTGATTTCTTTTTCCCATTTGTATTTATTGGTTTCATCAGCGTACAAGTCATTAGGGAAAGTTGTATAGTAGTCTTCTTTACTTAAACTATGTCTATCTGC
>JAYVIS010000356.1:0-6034 GCA_043769975.1 Bacteroidota bacterium | reverse complement strand
GTTCATTTCCCAAATCAGAAAAACTTTTTATTGCAGAAAATGTGGCTCATGTTATGCGTATCCGCCATGGTTATTCTGATACTGATACTTGCCTTTTATTACACGATTTCCACTATTTCCAAACAAAAAAAATTATCGCTTATAAAAAATGATTTCATTAGTAATATGACTCATGAATTCAAAACGCCTATTAGTACAATTTCTTTGGCCTGTGAAATGCTAAATGATGGCACAGTTACTAAAACCCCTGAAAAACAACATCGCTTTGTGAAAATGATCAAAGACGAAAATAAACGTTTAAGCATTTTAGTAGAAAGTATTTTACAGACTTCCATCTTAGATAAAGGTGAGTTTAAATTGAAACGAAGTGAAAACGATGTACATGAAATAATTGAACAGGCCATACAAAATACACAACTGTTAATAGATGCCAGAGAAGGTACTATTAGTAAACAATTAAATGCCAAAAACTACGTTATAAATGCTGATAAATTGCATTTGACTAATATAATTTTCAACTTGATTGATAACGCTATAAAATACACAAAAGACAGCCCTGAGATCTTAATTAGCACAAATGACACTGAAAAAGGCATCGAAATTACGGTAAAAGACAATGGAATTGGTATTAGTAAGGAAAATCAGAGGAAAATATTTGATAAATTCTATAGAGTGCCAACTGGCAATATTCACAACGTAAAAGGCTTTGGTTTAGGTTTAAGTTATGTTCAGGCGGTAGTTCTTAAACATAATGGCACAATTAATGTTAATAGTGAACTGGGTAAGGGTAGTACTTTTAGAATAGTTATGCCTTATAAAGAGGAACTTTAAAAGAATTAAAAAAAAGAATAATTATGGATAATGTAAAAACACAAATTTTATTAGTAGAAGATGATGCAAATTTAGGCATCTTATTACAAGAGTATTTGGAAGCTAAGGGCTTTGAAACAAAACTAGCTACTGATGGAAAAAAAGGATTTGATGCATTTTGCAAACAAGAATTTGACCTTTTATTACTTGATGTAATGATGCCTGTAAAGGACGGAATTACATTAGCTAAGGAAATTAGAGTGACAGATAAAAATGTTCCAATTATTTTCTTAACAGCTAAAAGCATGAAAGAAGATACGATGGAAGGCTTTAACGCTGGAGCTGATGATTATATTACAAAGCCATTTCAAATGGATGAATTATTAGCACGCGTAAACGCCGTTTTAAGAAGAAGTAGTAAACAACGTGTTCATAATGTAGAGGATGTCAATTTTACAATTGGCACTTATACGTTTAATTCAGAAACACAAATTTTAATAAATGGAACTAATGAACAAAAATTGACAACGAAAGAAAGTCAATTGATGCGTTTATTGTGCCTTCATAAAAACGATGTTTTAGACAGAAATTTTGCTCTAAAAACGATATGGCATGATGACAACTATTTTAACGGACGAAGTATGGACGTTTATATTGCTAAACTTCGTAAATATTTAAAAGACGATTCTAAAGTTGAAATTGTAAACGTGCACGGAAAGGGTTTTAAACTCCTAGTTAATTCGTAAAAAACAATTAGAAAATTCAGTTAAAATGGTTTATTTTGTAAAAGAAATAAACCATTTTTTAGTTTGTATAAAGCCTCACATATTTCAGAAATATTAAATGCTAAATATATTGGTATTTCAAACCATGAAATATATCATTTACTAATTGATAGCAGGCAATTAACTGAACCAAAGAATACATTATTTATTGCACTAATTTCTCAACGAAATAATGCTCATCAATATATAAATAGTTTATACACAAGTGGTGTAAGAACATTTTTAGTAAATCATATTCCAGAAAATTGCCTTCACCTTACCGAAGCTTGCTTTATCATTGTTGATGATACACTAAACGCTTTACAAAAATTAGCAACGTACCATCGTAAGAAATTTCAAATTCCTACAATAGGCATTACAGGTAGTAATGGAAAAACAATCGTAAAAGAATGGTTGTATCAATTGCTAAAAAACGATTATAATATTTGCAGAAGTCCTAAAAGTTATAACTCACAAATTGGAGTTCCCATATCTGTTTGGCAATTAAACAGCCACCATACGTTAGCAATTTTTGAAGCTGGAATTTCTGAAGTAGGAGAAATGAAAATCCTCGAAGACATTATAAAACCATCTATTGGAATTTTAACGTCTTTAGGAACAGCACACGACGAAGGCTTTGCAAGCATTGATTTAAAACTTAAAGAAAAGCAAAAATTATTTAAACATTGTGATATTACCATCATTAATGCGTTATCTATCAATGTCAATGCGAGTGAAGTTGTTAATCATTTGAAAAACACATTTATTATTTCGAAAGAAAAAAATGCCAATCTTCAAATTTTGGAAATAAATTCTGATTTACATTCTACACAAATTAATGCGATATATGATAAAAAGGAGTGTTCAATAAATATACCGTTTATTGATAAAGCAAGCGTTCATAATGCTATAACTTGTTGGGCTACACTACTCCATTTAAATATTTCGAATGCAATTATTGAAAGTAGAATGCAGGCATTGCAAACCGTTGAAATGCGTTTAGAAATAAAACTTGCCAATAATAATTGTGTTCTAATTAATGATTTTTACAACTCAGATATCAATTCATTAGAAATAGCACTCCATTACCAAAAGCAACAACATCGTGGAGGAAAAAAAATAATTGTCTTATCCGATATTGAACAAAGTGGGAAGCCCGCTAAGCAACTATACGAAGAAGTTTCTACCTTACTTAATTATTTTAAAATAGATATCTTAATTGGTATCGGTAAAGGTATTTCTCATCAAAAAAGTTGTTTTGATTGTGAGAGTTATTTTTTCAATAACACAACTGATTTTTTACTTGATGTAAAAACAGAACCAAAATTACAATTTCATAATTCTATCATCTTATTGAAAGGAGCGCGTAGCTTTGGTTTCGAAAATATCAGTAAACAATTTCAACAAAAAAGTCATGATACTATTTTAGAAATAAACTTAAATAGTTTAATCCATAATTTAAACTTTTACCGTTCTCAAATAAATAGTGATACGTTTATGATGTGCATGGTTAAAGCAACAGGTTATGGAGCAGGAAGTTCAGAAATTGCATTTACACTTCAACACCATAATGTAAATTACTTGGCAGTTGCGTATACAGATGAAGGTGTAGATTTAAGAAAGGCTGGCATTCATTTACCAATCATGGTTATGAGTCCGGAAGAATCCTCATATGATGATTTGATTGACTACAAATTAGAGCCAGAAATTTATTCGTTTAAAGTAGCAACCGAATTTATTAAAGCTCTTCAAAACAAGGCAATTGCAGAGCCCTATCCGATTCATATAAAACTAGATACAGGAATGCACCGCTTAGGCTTCGAAGAAAAAGAAATTCCTGAATTAATTGAACTTTTAAAAAGAGAAAAAACACTGCATGTTAAAAGTATTTTTTCTCATTTAGTAGCAAGTGATAATATTGAATTTGATGAATTCACTAATCAGCAAATTTCAATTTTTGAAAAAACAGCAAAGCAAATAGAAGATACAGTTGGTTATAAAACTTTGAAACATATTTGCAACTCTGGAGCAATTACACGTTTCAAAAATGCACATTATAATATGGTGCGTTTAGGGATTGGAATGTATGGTGTTGGTTTTAATACCATTGAAAAACATAATCTTAAAAATATCAGCACCCTAAAAACTCGCATTTCACAAATAAAAAAATTAGGTTCTGGAGATTCAGTTGGTTATAATAGAAATGCGATTATGTCAAAAGAAACAACAATCGCTACTATTCCAATTGGTTATGCAGACGGCTTTAGTAGGAAATTAGGTAACGGTCATTTTTTAGTTTCGATTAATAATAAACAATGTGCTACAGTAGGAAATATTTGTATGGATATGTGTATGGTTGATGTTACTCATTTAAATTGCAATGAAGGAGATGAAGTGGTTGTTTTTGAAACAAATGAACAGCTCAATCAATTATCATCTGCAATGGAAACAATACCATACGAAGTATTAACAGGAATTTCATCGCGCGTAAAAAGAGTGTATGTTCAAGAATAAGAAATTAAAATTTAGTCTTTTACATAAATTTGGATGTGATTATTTTCATTCAGTATTTTTTATTTTCATGTTAGTTTCTATTTTTTCCTGTCAAAACAATTCTAATAAAATCGTCCTCAAAAACGCTAACCCAACTTTTGAGGACGTTGCCCCTATTATTTTCAAAAACTGTACACCTTGCCATAGGCCAGGAGAAAGTGGTCCGTTTGAATTAATGAATTACGAAAACGTAAAAAAATACGCAAACAAAATTAAATTTGTAACACAAACGCGTTACATGCCACCTTGGCCTGCTGATTCAAAATATACCCATTTTATTGGAGAACGGATTTTAACTGAAGAAGAAATAGAAACGATAAAAGTTTGGGTAGAAAATAAAATGCCTTTAGGTGATGCTTCAAAAATACCAACTCCGCCAACATTTTATAATGGTTCATTTTTTAAAAAGCCAGATACAGTGATATACTTTAGAAATGCCATTCCTTTAAAAGGAAATGGAACTGATCATTTTTACATCGTTAATTTACCTATGGCATTTAGTAAAGATACATTTGTCAGATACTTCGAATTTGTACCAGATCATCGTAAACTAGCCCATCATATTAACGGACATTTAATAAATTATGATGAGGGAAAGAAAAAAATTACAAATGCTACTGTGTATTATGCACCTGATGAATATTTAGACTACGCAAAGTTATATGCAAAACTTAGTATTTTAAACGATGATGGTACATTTCCAACATTGACACCAAATACAGTTTACTATCTTCCAGGTTATACACCTCCCACTTACCCAAAAGAAATTGGAGGTTACAAAGTAAATAAAACATCGGCCATCTTATTAAAAAGTATTCATTACGGTCCTAGTAATATCAATGTTTTGGATAGTTCACATATAAATGTATTTTTTGGTCCAAAGCCTAAACGGCCAATTTTCGAAACACAATTAGGCACCTTTGGTGTTTCAAAAATAAAACCCGAATTTATTTTACAACCAAACCAAATTCAAACATTTACAACAACAGCAACCTTAGATGCAGATATTTCAATGCTTTCGATTAATCCTCATATGCACTTGTTAGGTAAAACGTTTTGGGCTTTTGCCATCAAACCAAATGGCGATACAATACCACTGATTAAAATACATAAATGGGATTTTAAATGGCAATACTATTACACCTTCGAACACCCAGTAAAAATAACTAAAGGAACAACCATCAAAGTTTTCGGAACCTTTGATAACACAACTAAAAATCCAAACAATCCAAATAATCCACCAAAATTAGTTACACAAGGTGATGGTGTAAAAAGTATGCAAACCACCGAAGAAATGTTTCAATTTATATTTACATATTTACCTTATCAAACCGGTGATGAAAAAATAAATTTAAAAGAATAAAAATAAAATGACACCAAAACTATACATCGTTCCTACTCCAATTGGGAATTTAGAAGATATGACTTTTAGAGCAATCACTGTATTAAATTCAGTTGATTTAATTTTAGCAGAAGACACCCGAAATTCAATTCATCTATTACGTCATTTTAAAATCGGAAAACCACTTCGCTCATATCATGCGCACAATGAGCATGAAACAGTTCAGCAAATAGTTGAAATGATTTCATCCAATCAATCCATTGCTTTAATTTCAGATGCAGGAACTCCTGCCATCTCTGATCCTGGTTTTTTATTAGTAAGAGAGTGTATTAAAAACGGCATTCAGGTAGAAACTTTACCAGGAGCAACTGCATTTGTTCCTGCTCTTGTAAATAGTGGTTTGCCTTGCGACACCTTTGTGTTTTATGGTTTCTTGCCACAAAAAAAAGGCAGGCATACTAAACTACTTTCTTTAAAAGAAGAAACACGTACTATGATTTTTTACGAATCACCGTTTCGATTAGTGAAATTATTAGAAGAATTTAAAGAATACTTAAGTGGCGAT
>JAYVIS010000355.1:0-12513 GCA_043769975.1 Bacteroidota bacterium | reverse complement strand
GCCCAAGTACTTCCGTTGGCTTCCTGTCCGTATAAAGAAAAATTATCAGAGCCAACTTCTTTACCGGCTTTGATTAATAAAGAACCTGAACCACAGGTTGGATCAGAAATTCTAGCACCGGGTTTACTCTTAGTTAGTTTCGCTAATAAAGTAGACACTTCGCTTGGCGTGTAAAATTCGCCAGCTTTTTTTCCGGCATCACTCGCAAAGTTTGAGATCAAGTATTCGTATGCATCACCAATAATATCATTCTTTTCTAAATGTGATGGCGTTAAATCTAAAGGACTAAAATCGATTAATAAATTTTTTAAGCGACTGTTTTTATCCTTAGCATCACCAAGATTACTACTGTTAAAACTGATGTTTCTGAAAATTCCACTACCATCCTCGCTGCTTAGCTTCTCGCGGTTAGCTTCTTCAAAATCAGCTAAGGCAATATCAATTAATTCACCTAAGTTGCTTTCATTACGATGCTCAAATAAATAATCGAAAGAGCTGTTTTCCGGAACAACAAAACGTTCTAAACTCATGGCTCTTGCAGCACGTTCTTTATCACCTTTGTATTTTTCCAAATGGTTTTTATAAATATCTTTATGCACATCGCTCACATACTTTAAAAACAACATCGTTAAAATGTAATCTTTATACTGGCTTGGATCAATGATTCCACGAAAGGTATCGCAAGCCTTCCAAACGATTTGATTAATGTCTTTTTGTGTGATTTTATTTTCCATTCTGTTTTATTTTAATGAGATTAGTAAATGTTGTTGTATGTATTGTTCTTTTAAATCAGACAATTGTTTCTGAATAATACGTTCCTGTTTTCTCAACGAATTAATTTTAAGAATTGCATTTTGTTTTTCAATTGTAGGAACAGCTACTTCCATTTCTAAAAGAGTAACTTTTGAAATTGATTGTAAAGCTGAACCAATTGCATTGTTCTTTAACCAAAGCTGGGTTGAAGGGCTATTAATAGTCCAAGCCAAAAACTCAGAAGAAATCTTCTTTTTAAAATCCGAGTTTATTCGGATCACCATAAAGATAGAAGATGCAACGCATAATCCATTGCGCTCTTCATAAATGGCTGCAAAGTTTTTAGTTCCTTTTGCAGCAAATAAAATATCACCATGTTGTAATAGATGACGTTCGGTTTGATTAGTCTTTTTAAGATTAGGAATTAAAGAGGAATTCAATTGACCGCCTTCATTAAAATGGTTGGCTTGCAAATAAACGATCTCCCCAAATGAATCGGGTTTCACATAAATTCCGGATTGGACTGAAGCAATATGTTGTAGCGTATTTTTCAATTTATTTTGAGTATAACGTCTACAAATGTATAAAACTACTTAATGCAAAACAAATATATTTAAGTACTCAGACTACTAATTTTACATTTTATTGATTAATGTATTGATATACAATAATTTAAAATATATTTTTATTGTTTGTAAATTAATATATCCGGCTTTGCTAAAAATAATTGAGATGCAGTCCTGATTTTTTGTTAGCTGAACCTTAAAAGTAAACAAGTCTTACCAAAAAATTATTGAAATGGAAGAGGGAAAATCAACTAAACGAAGAATTCAGGTTAAAACGTATTCCGTTAAAGAAGTTGCCGAACTATATGGCATAAGCGGAAAAACATTAAAGAAATGGCTCTATCCATTTGAAAAAGAAATTGGAGAACGAAGAGGTTATTTTTACAACCCGAAACAAGTAGGAATTATTTTTGAAAAGTTAGGTTTGCCTGGAATTATTTATTTGAATTAAATATGTAATAAATTTTTCAGGCTAATAAAGTCCTTTTTGAGCCTTTTCGTTCCTATTACGGAAGTCGAAATTTTAAGTTGATGTTTCTTTACCGGATATAAAATAAAATGTATGAGCAATATCCGGCACATCCTTCGTTTACATGCGCAAAGGCAAACGCAATCAGAAATTGTAGTTCAAACAGGTATATCTCGTGCTGTATTAAAAAAATACATTTCGGATTTTAAAAATAGCGGGTTAACCTTTTCTGAGATAGATCAACTAAATGATAAAGACTTAGATGAGCTTTTTGTTAAGCCTGATGATACAGCATTAAATGAGAGACTTCAGACACTATTTAATCTTTTCCCCACAGTAGATAAAGAACTTAAACGAAAAGGTGTAACTCGTCAACTACTCTGGGAAGAGTATAAACAAAAGAATCCTGACGGGGTTGGGAAAAGTCAATTCAGTTGGCATTTCTCGCAATGGAAGGCTCGTGTTGCTCCTTCGATGCGCAAAGAACATAAAGCCGGAGACAAACTTTACATAGATTTTGCAGGGAATAAATTATCATTTATAGATCAATCAGCAGGACAAACTATTCAAACAGAGGTTTTTGTTGCGGTGCTCGGAGCTAGTCAACTTACTTATGTTGCTGCTGTTCTGACACAGCAAAAGGAGGATTTTATTCCGGCTTGTGAAGATGCTTTGCATTATTATGGTGGAGTTCCCGCTGCAATTGTTCCCGATAATTTAAGATCGGCAGTAACAAAAAGTAGTAAATACGAACCGACAATAAACGAAACGTTTTCTGATTTCGCAGAACATTATAATACAACTATTTTACCGGCTCGTGCATATAAACCAAAGGACAAGGCTTTAGTTGAGAATGCAATTAAAATTATTTACACAAGAATTTATGCCAAAATAAGAGATATCAAATTTTACTCTTTAGAAGAATTAAACAAAGCCATTGGTATTGCGCTTGAGGAACATAATAATCAAATTGTAACCGGAAGGGATTACAGTAGGAGGCAACAATTTGAAGAAATAGAAAAGGCGACTTTACTTTCTCTTCCACCATTTCGTTATGAATTCAAGAGGCAACAATTTTCCACTGTAATGAAAAACGGACACGTTTCTTTGAGCATAGATAAACATTATTATAGTGTTCCTTATGGTTTTATTTCGAGAAAGGTAAAGGTTATGTTTTCAAGATACACCGTAGAAATATTTTTTAATTATGAGCGTATTGCAATTCATAAGCGATGGAAAAGACCTTATAAATACACAACGGATATAGAGCATTTGCCAGCAAATCACCGTTTTGTAGCGGAGCTTGAACCTGATCGATTACTTCAACAAGCAGATGAAATCCACAAAGATGTAAAGATTTATCTCGCTAAGATTATTGATAAAACGCAGCACCCTGATCAGGCGAATAAGATTTGTTTAGGCATTCTCAGTTTTTCTAAAAAAGTTGGTAATGAGCGTTTAGCCAAAGCTTGTCAACGAGCATTAGATTATGGTATTTATAATTATCGGACTATAAAAAAAATATTAGAAAACGGATTAGATAAACAGGAAGATGATAATGAAGCTGAACAATTAAAAATGCCGCAACACGATAATATCCGGGGCGGAGATTATTATAAATAATAAACTATAAACCTCAAAACAAATAAAAATGAATACAGAAACGTTAGAAAAAATGCGGAAGATGAAATTCTTCGGAATGTTCAGGACTTTTAAAACAAGCCTTGAATCAGGAAAAACAGAAAACTACACAGCGGATGAGATGATCTCAAATCTGATTGAATCTGAATGGGACGATAGACAGAACCGTGGAATAGAACGACAACTTAAGAATGCTAAATTCAGATACAAAGCCTCAATGGAGGAACTCAATTTTAAAACAGATCGAAATATTGATAAAAATCAAATTACAAGATTTGGAGATTGCACATTCATTGGTAAGAATGAAAACATTCTTATTACTGGGAGTACAGGAATTGGCAAAAGTTATATTGCTTCAGCTATCGGTCATCAGGCTTGTAGTTTAGGACATAAAGTTCTTTACTGCAATACAGCGAAACTGATGGGTAAACTAAAAATCGCAAAAGCGGATGGTTCTTATATAAAAGAAGTAGTCAAAATTTACTTATACTCGATGACTTTGGTATTCAGCCTTTCGATGCACAAGGAAGAGCAATGCTTATGGAAATAATTGAAGACAGGCATGGAAAAGGCTCTCTAATAATTACTTCCCAAGTCCCAGTCAGCAAATGGTTTGAGATTATTGGAGATCAAACAATGGCGGATGCTATCCTTGATAGAATAGTCCACCAATCTCATCGATTGGAACTAAAAGGGGAGTCAATGCGGAAGAAGAGCCAAGTTTTGGCGGTTGCTTAAACGTCAAAACGTTTCCAAAGCGTAAAAACGCTTTGTGTTTGCTATTTTAGTGTATGTTTCATTTAACTAGCTTACCACTCAATAAACATAAGAAACCCCCACAAAAGCCAAATTTGCGCTTTGTGGGGGTTATTTTTTGATAGATAATTCCTTAAGGGTTTTAATGTTAAAAATCGAGGTTTAATTTGTCTTTTAGCTGATAAATTTTTAGCATATCTTCGTAGAGTCTAACTCGACATTTTGTACCTTCGCCTGACAATACTATGTGTAAATAATATCATCATCACTTAAAGGCTCTAAACCTTTTAAACATTGATAAATACGAGCTAATGTAATTACATCTTTTATACAATACGTTTTAATACGTTCAATATTTTTTTCTTCATAAAACACTTTTGCAATCTGACTTCCATCAATGTCATCTTTTGGAGAAGGAACATTAAAAATATTAGCTAATAAGTTTAATGAGGTAAAGTTTTTAATATCACCAAAACGCCACATTTCCATGGTATCCAAATGTTTTACCTCCCAAGGTTTAAACCCTTGTATTTGCAATAGTTTCGGTAATGGAATTCTATTTACTAATAATCGTCGGCATAAAAATGGAAAGTCAAATTCTTTACCATTATGTGCACACAAAAAATGACTCGTTGTATTAAAATGTTGTGATAACAATTGAGCGAATTCTAATAAAACTTCTTTTTCATTATCACCTGCAATTGCTTTTGTTCTAAACTTTCCTTCCGAAATAAAACCTAAACCAATGCAAACTACCTTTGCAAACTCAGCATAAATTCCAGCTTTTGCATATTGTAGTTCTGGAGTTGATTCTCTTACATAAAACATTTTTTTATCCCACAAATCCTTTTCAACTTCACCTAACTGATTATAGTTATATTGAACGGGAACAGTTTCAATATCAATAAATAATATGTTTTCTATTTTCGTTGAGCTCATCATTTGTGTTTTAAATTATTCCAATGCGTTCAAACTTTTGATAGGTATAATCAAATTCATTTTTTTCATCAGCCTCATGTTTTTCTTCCCACACTAAATTAAATTCATCCCTATTAATTTCCGAAAAATAAACATCTCCATCAATGGTAGTATTTACAACCGTTCTATAAATAAAATCAGCTATACCAATGGTTTGATTGTAAATTTCTCCACCACCAATAATAAATACTTCTTTTTCGGCGTGCATTTTAACCAAGGCTTCATCTATACTCGAAACAACTACTAGATCAAATTGATTATCTGCATTAAAGTTTTTATCTCTTGTAATCACTACATTTTTTCTCCCTGGCAAAGTTCGACCAATTGATTGAAATGTTTTTCTACCCATAATTACAGGGCAGCCCATCGTGGTTGCTTTAAAAAATTTTAAATCAGCAGGTAAATGCCAAAGCAATTGATTGTTTTTACCAATAGCATTATTTAAAGAAGTGGCAACAATGATGGATATCGTCATAATTTAATTGTTCTCAATTCGCTAGAACTGATAAATAATAAAAATAAATTAACTTCTGTATTTTACCTCAACATTATGAAGTTCAATAATTGGTTTTAAAAATTCTTCTAAATCAGATACACATAATTGAGAAGCTGCATCACATAATGCAGTTTCAGGATTTGGATGTGTTTCAATAAAAATTCCATCAATTCCACTTGCTACACCAGCTCTTGCCAAAACGGGTAAAAACTCACGAGCTCCACCTTTTTTATCTGAACTTGGAATACCGTATTTACGAACGCAATGCGTTACATCAAATACAACAGGATATCCAATATTATTCATATGGTAAAATGCACGAGGATCAACAATTAAATCATTGTATCCAAAAGAATAACCACGCTCAGTTAAAATAACTTGATCGTTACCACTATCCACACATTTTTGCACAGGATGTTTCATATTATCTGGAGCTAAAAACTGACCATGTTTAATATTTACAACACGTCCTGTTTTTGCAGCAGCAACTAACAATGATGATTGCATACATAAGTATGCCGGTATTTGTAACACATCACAAACCTCCGCAGCAGCAACAGCTTGGTCGTGTGAATGAATATCAGTTAAAACTGGAAAACCAAATTGGTCTTTAATTTTTCCTAACAACTCACAACCTTTAATTAAACCTGGACCTTGATAGTAACTTAAACTACTACGATTGTCTTTAGTGAAAGATGATTTGTAAATCACTTTTATTTTTAAACGCTCCGAAACTTCTCTCAGTTTCTCAGCTGTTTTCATCATTATTAATTCGTCCTCAATTACACATGGACCAGAAATTAAAAACAACTCGTCGCTTCCGCAATTGATATCTCCTACTTTTACTATTTTTTTTGTCATAATTATTTAATTTGATTCGTCTATTATTCTTAATTGTTTTTCAAGTTTTGGTATTTCAATAATGAGAATATTCCATATTAATTCAAAATCAACTCCTTCGTAATTGTGAATTAATTTATCTCTTGTTCCTGCAATTTTCCTCCAATTCAAATCAGGAATTTTTTCTTTAAAATCTAACGATAGTCGCTTACTAGCCTCTCCTATAATTTCTAAGGAACGAGATATTGCCCTCTTAGCAAACTCATCGGTAATAAATAACTGATATGTACTTTTATTTGTAAACTCAGTTAAAAATTCGCATTCAATTAAAATATGTCTAGCTCTTTCTATATCAGTGGATAACATACTCTACATCTTTTAAAATATGTGGTCCAATATATTTACTTAATGATTGAATTGTAACTAATTCTATTTTACGTCCTGTTTTTTCTTCTAAAAATTCATGTAAATAAAAAAAATTATCATACGTTTTTTTTTCTGGTATAAAATTTATTAAAAAATCCACATCGCTTTTATCAGTTGCTTTATCGTGTCTAAAAGAGCCAAATACACCAAATTTATTAATGCCGTAGCTCTTAATAACATCAATATTGTTATTAAGCATTAACATTAGTTCTTGTTTTGTATTTATCATTTTTTTAATTATTTCATTTTATCAAAATATTACATCAACTATAATCTCCTAAATAAATCCTTAATATAATCTAAGGTAGCAATTTCTTTGTAGTTATCGCCAAATGCATGATTCCACATAAATGGTAAGTTATACGAAACAGTTGCCATTGCTGTAATAGTTTCCTCACTCCAATCTTTACTTAAATTTTGTGGCAATACGATATTATGTTTCTTTATCATTTCCATAAACTCGCTATGTCCTTTCAAATAAATATCACCTAGGTGTTGAAATATAATACAGTTGGCATAACAATGACGAGTTCCTAAAATCATAGATAAACCATAGCTTATCGCGTGGCATGCTCCCACTTCACTATAAGTTAAACTTAAGCCACCCATTAAGGAAGCAACCATTAATTTGTCATTATTTTCAGGAGTTTGTCCAGCGTTTTCACCTAAGTAAACTTCTCTGCAAAGTTTTAGTGATTGCTCTCCGTAAGCCAAACTAAAGGCATTGTTCCGGATACCAGTTTCAGATTCGATGCAATGAATGTAAGTATCCATTCCTGTATAAAACCACCAATCAGTTGGTACCGTTGCAATTAATTCTGGATCTAAAATCACTTGATTAAAAACAGTCCAATCACATTTTAAACCTAATTTTTTTTCGGGTCCAGTTAAAACAGCAGTCATTGAAACCTCAGCACCAGTACCAGAAATAGTTGGAACACCTAAATGATATAAACCTGCTTTTTTAATCAGATTTAAACCTTGGTACAATGTAGATGAACCTTCGTTTGTTAGCATCAAAGACAACGCTTTCGCGATATCCATAATACTTCCACCACCAATTCCAATTACTCCACTTGGTAATCCTTTTTTAGAAAGTATTTCATCACGAAGTATATCTATTTGTTCTGTTTTTGGTTCGTGCGGATCAACATCAATATAATAAATTAAATCCTCAGGTTTATTTTGAAGCTTAGTTGATAACGATTTTCCTTTAAAATAATTATCGACCACATAAACAAAGTATTTATTATTTTCCTGACGAATAGGTTCAACCGTTTCAGCTAACTGAGAAAAAGAACCTCTTCCGTATGTAACCTTGTCAATATTTTTAAAATTTTTGTGTTGCATTTTTTATTAAGCGTTAACAGGGTTCATTGCTTTTACAGCACATTCAGAGATTTTAGCTGCTAATGATTTTAATTCTTCTTCAGTCCAAGTACAACGCACTCCAAAGGAAATTAAGCGACCAACTACAGCTTGTGTTTTTGGAATATCTAAATTATTATAATCTTGAGGTGCACCTAAAACCTGAACTCCCAATTTAGAAGCTGTTTTTAAGCCTTTGATATGTTCCCATTGATTAATAAAATGATACATGTTTGTGTACCAATAATTAAATCCAACAACACCAGCTTTATTAAACTCATCAACAGTGCGTTTAGCTGTTTCAGTATCAGGCATTAAAATATTTAAGAATGTTCCAGAATCACCATTATCATCACCTAATTTAGAAAAACTAATACCATCAACTTTAGATAATTCTTTTTGTAAAAATGCTTTGTTTTTTAAATTAGCTTCTCTGATAGCTGGTACTTTACGTGTTTGAGCAGCACCAACAGCCGCATGTAATTCACTGATGCGATAATTAAAACCAATGATAGGGTGATTTTCCATTCCACGATTATTTCCAACATGGTCGTGTCCATGATCACAATAACTATCAGCTAATTTGTAAGTAGCTTCATCATTTGTTACTAAAATACCACCTTCTCCAGCAGTTGCTATTTTGAAAAAATCAAAAGAGTAAGCTCCTGCTTTACCAAATAATCCAGTTGCAGTTCCTTTATAAGAAGCAGCAAAAGCTTGTCCTGCATCTTCAACTAAAATTAAATGATGATCTTTTACAACAGCCATGATTTCATCCATATTAGCATTTCCGCCACACATATGAACTAAACAAATTGCTTTTGTTTTAGGAGTAATTACTTTTTTAATTCCTTCAGCACTTAAACATAATGTTTCATCAATTTCAGCAAACACTGGTAAAGCACCCAACATTAAAACAGCTTCGATAGTTGCGATATATGTAAATGGCGGACAAATAACTTCATCACCAGTTCCAATGCCGCTAGCAGCTAATGCAGCTAAAATAGCAGCTGAACCATTTGATACAGCTAATGCATGTTTTGCTCCAGTTATTCTTTTTGCCTCTGCTTCAAAATCTTTTGCTTTCCAAATATTGTTACGTTGTGCATCATGATTAAAACGGAATAAAATTCCAGTTGACAATACATCTTCTATTTCTTTACGCTCTTCAGCGCCAAATAATTCTGTTCCAGGCATATTAATAGTTTTTAGTTGTTAATGTTTAGTTTTTAATATAATTACTCCTATATTTTTTAAGACCTTACAAGCTCTTATTTCCTTTATTCTGTTTGCGCCTTTAATTAATTTGGTAAAAATTTAAAATTTGATGTTTCATCAATTACTCCAAAGTTTAATGACACTAATTTTCCGTTTTCAAAATAACAGTCTAAACCAGCATCATCAAAGCTGACACGCCTTTCTCCCCAATCTTGTTTTTCAGTATCTGTTAAGGTGAAATTATTTTGTTTCATTAATTCAATTAATTGTAGTTCGTTAAGATTAAAAATTTTTGTATTAAATAAAATAGCGTCTTTATTATCAACTTCAACGCTGCTAAATTTTTTCAAATTTTTATTATCAAAAAACAATGAAAAACCTAAATCCCAATAATGATATACAGTGCAAGAAGTTTCTAAAATTGTATCATCTAACACTTGAATTTCTTCAGGCTTACCAAACATTTTTTCGGCATCAGTTATTAATGACCAAAATAATAAATCGCCAAAACCCTTAAGAATATTTATTTGAGGTGTCAAATCCATAATTGAGTCTATAAAAATAAACTTTAAAGCCTTTTAAAACAAGCCTTTCAAAAGAAATATAAAAATAAATAAAAAAAATTTTGCTAGTTCCAAATTGGTTTATATATTTGCACCCCGAATTAGTAGAAACGTTCTTTTATAATCAATGATTCCGTAGCTCAGCTGGTAGAGCAATACACTTTTAATGTATGGGCCCTGGGTTCGAATCCCAGCGGGATCACAAGAGTAATATACTAATTTACAAAAAAGCCTTAAAATCAATGATTTTAAGGCTTTTTTAATTTTACACAAATCGAAAAATAATTAATCAATCATATTTATCAAAAATAAAAACCCTCGTATGATTTACGCACGAGGGTTTGAAATTTAAATTATAAACTAATTATTGCTTAACTATTTTCCCAATTTTAATTGTGTTAGAATTATTTAATACTTTGAAAGTATAAATACCATTATTTAAATTAGAAATATTAATTGTATTTATTTCGTTAGATAAAACGTGTTTAACAACTAATTTACCAATGGCATCATATAATTCTAAAGAAGCATTTTTTGATAATTCTGCAGTAAGAGAAATATTTAAAACACCGTTATTAGGATTTGGATAAACTGAAATTGAATTAGCCACTGCTTCATTAATTCCTGTACAAGTATTTACAATTACCATTACCGTTGATGAAGCAACACAAGCTGCTGCGTTAGAAATGTTAACCGTATAAGTTGAAGTAATAGTTGGAGTAACAGATAAAGACATTGTTGTAGCGCCAGTATTCCATGTATAAGAAGTTGCAGAAGTTGATGCTGATAAAACAGCACTTCCACCTGAACAAATCATAGAATTAGAAGTAGAGGCTACAACAGTAGGACTTGCATTAACTGTAACTGAACTAATTGCTGTATTAGAAGCAGCACAACCTAATGAACTTGTACCTGTAACACTATAGCTTGTATTTGCCGTTGGAGTTACAATTGCTGACCCACTAGAATAAGTATAAGTACTTGCACCGCTTGGAACAATTGTATAAGAACTACCAGAACAAATTGCTCCACTTGTAGCTGAAATAGTTGGAGTTGATCCTACTGATACAGTAACTGGCGTGCGAGCAGATGAAATACAGGCTGTACCTGAAGTAACAATTGTGACCGTTCCATTTCCAGTTCCTACCATTGCAGTATTAACTTGTGAAGTCCCATTATTAATGGAACCACCACCACCACCAGTGTTATTTGCAAGACCAGATGCGCCACCAGAATAACCGCCGCCACCGCCGCCGCAATTACAAAGTCCGTATCCTACTGAACCGCCACCACCGCCGATACCAAATGTACCGTTAGTGAAAGTTGTTCCCATACTCGTTCCATTAGCACCAAACGATCCATTATTATTAAAATTCCATCCACGACCACCGCGGCTAATATCTGTTCCTGAATAAGCATAATCACTTCCATCCGCACCAGCTGTTCCACCAAAATTTCCACTGCTTCCATTATTTCCAGCTGTAGCAAGAGAACCGTGAATTCCAGCATAAGTTGGCACTTGAAAATCAACACCTGCACCACCACCTGCAACAATTGCAACAGTACCAGATATTGAAACGCCGGAACCGCCACCACCGCCACTTGAAGACGGATCTGAATTCCCTTTACCACCAACCATAATTTTCAGAACACTTCCAGGCACTACTGTAAAAACACCTTTCATACTTGCACCAAGTCCTCCAAGATGTAATCCATTTGCTGTTAGTGTACCACCAGCAGCACCAATTGCAGTAATAGTCATTTGAGTTACTCCAGCAGGAACGGTGTAAGATTGCAAGGAACCTGTATAAGTATAATTAATCGTTGAACCACCTGTAACAAATGATTCTGCATAATAGGTTGTTGTTGTAGCTGGGCTAATTGAAAAATTAGCAGCACTTGCACTTGTACCAACTGCAACTCCACCTACAGGAACCGTAAACCAATTAATTGAAGAACCTGCAGCCGTTGCATTTAATGTAGTTGTAGCTCCCGCTAAACATAATGTGCTTGGTGATGCTGTTACTAAACTCGGAATTGGACATTGCGCATTTACCGAATTGATTGCTACAGCAAGTAAACCAACTGTAAATAATTTGTAGTTTTTTTTCATTTCCTATAATTTTAAAATTTTGTCGAATTTAGTTGAATTTTTATAAAAAACAATAAAATATTACGATGAGTGTTGTCATATAATCGACTAAAAAAATCATACAAATAAAAAGCCTCTGCTTAATTAAATAAACAGAGGCTTCAATTTTAATTGTTAAAAAAATTATTGCATTACTATTTTTCCAATTTTAACGATGTTAGAATTATTTAATACTTTAAACATATAAATACCATTATTTAAATTTGAAATATCTATTGTATTTACCTCATTAGCTAAAACTTGTTTAAAAACTAGTTTACCGATAGCATCATAAATTTCTAAAGTAG
>JAYVIS010000354.1:0-2108 GCA_043769975.1 Bacteroidota bacterium | reverse complement strand
ATCGCCAGCATGTAAAGTCACATTAATGTCTTTAAACACCTGAATAGTTTTACCCTTGCTTTTATAACCTATGCTTAATTGTTTTATATCTATCATCCTACACTTAATTTAGATTTGAATAATAAATAAATCACCACAGGCGAACCAATTAAGGTGGTTACCGTATTAATAGGTAACATAAACTGCGAGCTCATTACTTGACAAATCACATCGGCTGTTAACACCACACAAGCGCCTAACAATAAACAAAATACCATTTGATGTAAATGATGCGAGGTTTTAAAAAACAAACGAGAGGCTATGGGTACCGAAATTCCAACAAATGCTATTGGCCCACAAAAGGCAGTAATAACACCTACCAACACCGCTGAGATAACAATAATGGATAAACGCAATGCATTAACATTAACGCCTAAATTTTGTGCGTAGTGTTCGTTTAACAAAATAGCGTTCAGTGGTTTTATAAAAAAGAAGGCGCTGATAACGGCTATTATAAAAACAGGAATAACCACATATAAATCCTGCAAGGTAGTAGTGCCAACACTTCCCATGCCCCACATGATAAAGGTTTTTAAATTATCGGCACTGCTTATGTACTCTATTAAACCTTGTATGGCACCTAAAATTTGCCCTAACATTAAGCCCACTAACAACACCGTAACATTGCTTTTGTTTTTTTTAGAGACTACTAAAATAATCAGTGTAACAAAAAAAGCGCCTGCTATCGAAAAAAGTGTGACAATTCCTTTTCCCATTAAATAAAAACCTGATACATGTATAGAGGAAATTAACATGGTTGCAATGGCTACAAATAAACTAGAGCCGCTACTCACACCTAACACATAAGGGCCAGCCAAAGGATTACGAAACAAACTTTGCATTAATAAACCACACAATGCCAAACCTGAACCAGCAATAATGGATGTTACAGTTTTTGGTAAACGAATATCGTAAAGTATCGTTGAAAATAATGGGTCGGAGTGTTGTAAAGAAAACAAATTCACACTCCCAAAACATAAATCAGCAATGGTTAGGCTTATTAAAATAAGCGATAACGTTATGCTGTTTAGTATGAATTTAGATGTTGTCAATGGTTAAATTTAAGTTTTTTAATTTGTAATAGAACGCTGATGACGCTGATTGTTTATGATTTAAGATGATTAGAAGTAATGATTTTAATCTGGTAATTCATCCAAAACAAAAATCATAAATAATCATACCTTTCTGCGTCATCTGCGTTCTATAAATCACTCAATCTTTTTATAAAATTTAAATTCATGGTTTGGTAATAGTGCAGGGGATAAAATGGTAATTAAATCTGCTAATACGTCATCAGGGTTCGTAATGCCTGTTTCCCAATAATTGCTGTATCCTAAAGCATTCTGAATTTTATTGTTATTGTATAAATTATTTTCTTTAAAGGCCTTAAATAAACCATAACGTTCATCAAAGCTTACCAATTCCTTTTTTGTGTTAATATTGTATAAGTTAATCCAAACATCACAGTCTTTGGCTTTAGCGTAAACCATTTCAAACGATAGTGGCGTGCTGCCTGTTTTATTGTCGTCTTTCCAAAAATAATCGCCACCTGCATCATTTATTAAATGTGCCATATAACTTTTACCTGATGGAATATACCAGGCATCACCATATTTTATTTCGGTGAGCACCGTTGGCTTTTTGGTAAGATTAGCCGTTAGTGCTTTTAAGGTATTGTAATGTGTTTCGGTTGCTTTAAATAAAGAATCGGCTAACGCTTCTTTATCAAAAAAATAAGAGAAAAATTTAATCCATTCGGCTCGTGCTAATGGTGTTTCTTCCAAATGATCTAAACTAATCGCAATTGGAATATTAGCTTGTACTAATTTTGCATCCACATCTTTTTTGGGATTTCCCATACCAAAGGTTAAAAACAAATCAGGATTTAAAGCAATGGTTTTTTCAATTTCTACGTTTGGCCCACGAGATAATTCGATCACTGTATTATCCTTTACTTTTTGTTGGATGAACGTATTGGTGTAATAATCAACATTATCAATAGCAACAATCGTTTGTTCGCAATGCATTTTAGCTAGCATAGTGGTGTAGATAGAGCTCATACAGGCCAC
>JAYVIS010000353.1:0-5696 GCA_043769975.1 Bacteroidota bacterium | reverse complement strand
TTGGAGTTTCATTTTTAGCTAAAGCTTCGATGGAATCTTTTAAATAATTTGCTTTAGCCATTGAGGCATCTTTAACATTATCATCAATTGCACCTTTATAAATTAAACCTGTTGAATTAAACAAAAAGCATTGAGGAGTTCTTGTAGCACCAAAAGCATCGGCCAATTTAGAATTTAAGTCCAAAACATAGTTACATGAATATTTTTGAACTTGAGCATATTTTACCATTGCCTCAAAACTATCATCTTCTGCTCGTTCAGCTTCATTACTATTTAAAATAATACATCCAATTCCTTGCTTTATACAATTATCTGTTAAAGATTTGATTCGTGCTTCACTCAATTTCACATAAGGACAAGTATTGCAAGAGAAAATAACTAGTAATCCCTTTCCTGTTTTTGCTTCAGAAAGTGAAATTTCTTTACCACTAACGTCTTTAAGTTTTTCAGTTGCCATTGGTATTGGCGAATTTAAACCAATTTCAGGACCATGAACAGAATTAATAAAAGAAAGTAAAAAAGCGCAAGCCACTAATGATATAATAAATATAAAACCTTTTTTCATGTTGTTTAATTTTAGTCTAAAGTATATAAAATATAAATGTTACAATATTAATTACTCTAATTTTATCAGCAATTCGTCTAATTCACTAAATAATTTAGTTAATTGACTCATTTTTAACGTTTTGTTAATGAAAAGTAAACCATGAATATGCATTTAATGTCTAATTTTGAATAACAAAACGAACATCCTATAGGGATTTTTTATGTCGACTAGTTATCCTTGACAAAAAAATAAAGCCTGAACCGTTTTTAAAAAAATTATTTTAATTATTTTAAAAATGAAAAAAATCACGATCTTATTATTACTTATAAGCATAAATGTAAATGCCCAACTTTCTGTTTTTCAAGATTTTGAAGGGGCAGGAACCTATGGATTTACAGGTGGTACAATAAATACAGAAACTGCAAGAGGCGGAACAAAATCATTAAGGTTAGGAAGGGATGATAATAGTACATCATGTGGAGTACCCACTGATGCTACAGAAGTAGTGTTTGATCCTGTTTTTTTAATTGGCAGCGCTTGTCCTGGGGTATTTACATTTTATCATTCGGTACGAACCTCAAGTGGTTCATTATGTGGAAGTGGGCGTGGGATGGACTCGCGCGAAGGTTTTGCAGTATATGTAAAATTAAATGGCGCTATGAGTTGGACACTTTTAAATTCATTTTCTGCATTTAGTAATTGTGATTGGACCTTTGCTATAAGTCCAAGCTTTGTTGGATGTACAGGGACTGCTGGTGGTGAATGTGGTTCTCCTTCTTTTCCTAATCCTTTTGTTTATAATGTTCCTGCAGGTTCTACAATCGCACAATTTAAAATTATTACAATTAAAGGAACAGGTACAAGTTGCGTTAATTTTGTAGCGCAAGCTGCTGCTGCTACTGGTAGTAATTACGATAGAGGAGACGAAGGATTGTTTATTGATGATGTTTCCTTTTCTACATCAATTCCTTGTGTACTTCCTATTCAACTGTTAGATTTTTATGGTACAAAAAACAAATCACAAAATGATATTGTTTGGAAAGTTGCTCAAGAAGAAAATATTAAAAATTATATTTTGGAAAAAAGTGAAAATGGTATTGATTTTACTGAATTAATTACCATTGCTGCTAATAATGAGATTCAAACAAAAACCTATTCAGCAATTGATGAAGCACCTTTTAGTGAAATTACCTATTACCGTTTAAAAACAAAAGAAAACAATGGTTCAATTGTTACTCATAAAATAATTTCAGTTGATGGAAATAACAAAGACTGGACCTACTCTCATTACCAACAAGAAAATAATTTAGTACTAGAATTTAAAAATAACATTCCTAAAAACACATCTGCAGAAATTTTTGATTTGTCAGGAAAGCAATTAATAAGTTCTATTATTAATCAAACTCAAACTATTATAAATACTGAAAATTTATCAGCAGGAATTTATTTTGTTAGGTTATCAAATCCATATAAAACAGACCACTTTAAAATCATTATTTCAAAATAATAAACACATGAAAAAACTATTAGTATTAATTGGGATTATTTTTTCAATTTCAGCTCAGGCGCAATGTTTTGAAATTGAAAGTATTTTGGTAGATGGCTGCGATGGTGGCAATGAAGGAAAAAATGAAATGGTTCGTTTTAAAGTTGGTGCTTTACCACTAAGTGTTTCAACATTAACTGTAACTTGGCCAAATAATCCATGGTTAAGTGTTTGCCAAAGTGTTTCAACGGCAACTTCAGTTACGCTTATTAATTCTACTATTTTAGGCTGTGGATTTTTAAAAGAACCAACTGGAGGTATTTTACCAGCAAACTCAAAAGTGTTATTGGTTACTAGTACTGATTTTAATCCATTAGCTCAAAGTTTTGCAAATTTAACGGATACGTTAATAGTCATATTTCAGTGTGCAGGAAATACAGCAGGCCATTTTGCTAATTACTCCTTAACAGGAACTATTTTAAGAACTCTAACAATGACGTTTACTGTTCCTGTTGGTTGCACTGATGCAGTTACTTATAACAAAACACTTCTTTTGAAACAAGATTTAACCATTGGCGCTCAAGATGGAGGAGCTGTTGAATTTGATCCACTTGGAAATACAACCTATGTTAATAGAGGTTGTTCTGGTCCATTTATTCCTTTAAGTGTAGATGCTGGTTTAAATAAAACACTTTGTTTTAATGCGACGCAATCATTAACCGCAACGGCAAGCGGACCATTTAGCGCCGTAAACTGGTCGTTAGGGTCAACCGCAACAGGTTCATTTGCACCATCAAATTCGTTAACAACAACATATACTCCCGGTATTGGAGATAATGGAACTATAAAATTATATTGTACCTTAACTAAGATATGCGGCACTGCTACTATCACAACAAAAGATAGTTTAGATATTACCATTTTAAAATTACCATTACCAGTAATTTCTTCAAGCACAAACACATTATGTATAGGACAAATAGCTTCATTATCTTATTCATTAAGTAATGCCGGAAGCACAGGAACAACTTCTGTGTTATGGTCGCCAGGTAGTGCAACAACTTCCATTATTAGCTCAACAGTAGCAACCATTTATACGTTACAGGTAACTAATTCATGTGGTTTTAATACAGCAAATTATACTATTTCAGCCATTCCAAATCCTACAGTCAGCATTTCATCAAGCAGTTCACCAACCTTTTGTGCTGGAGGAAGTGTAACGCTAACGGCAACATCAAACGCTGGGAGTTATTTATGGACAGGAGGAGCAACAACCTCAACGATTGTAGCATCAACCACTCAAACTGCAATTGTAACGAGTACAAATGCCTGCGGAAGTGTACAAGCAACAATTTACATTAATGTTATTCCAGTTCCTACTGTAACGCTTAGCCCCTCTTCTATAGGAATTTGTGCTGGTAGTTCTGCAATCGCTTTAGCACTAACTAACACTCCAGTTACTTATACATGGAGCACAGGCGCAAGTACTTCAACGGTTTCATTAAATTCGGCTGGAATTTATTCTGTTAACGTAAGTAATACTTGTGGAACTGCTCTTGGAACAGTTACTATTACAGTTGGCACTGTACCAACCATAAATGTTATAACTACAAATAGCGTTTTGTGTGTGGCTCAAACTGCTACATTAAGCCTTTCTGGAAGTACTGGAACTGTTATTTGGAGCAATGGAGCAACAACGGCAACTACAACTGCTAGTTCTCCTGGAGTTTATACCGCCACATTAACAACAAGTTGTGGCACAGCAACCAACTCAATCACTATTTTATCTCAAATAACCCCTACTCTTTCTGTGTCTCCAGTATCAGCAACCCTTTGCGCTGGCCAAACATTAATCCTAACGGCTACAAGTAATGTGAGCAATTATTTTTGGAATACAGGAGCTGCAACATCTACCATAAGTGTTTCAACACCAGGTATAAAAACAGTTACTGTATCTAATGCCTGTGGCTTAGTTACCGCATCTGTAAACGTACTTTCTAATTCCTTGCCTATAATTACCTTAAGTTCAAATACAAATAGTATTTGTCCAAACGAAACAGCAACATTAACTGTTACTGGCGGTCAAGCACCTTATTCATGGTCAAATTCTACAAATACTGGTTCAATTGTAACAACCAATGGTGGAACTGTAAGTGTTTCCTCTTCAAATATGTGTGGTACAACAACACAAACTATAACTGTTTCAGTGTATACAGTTAATTCAAGTTTTTCAGCAAACCCAATGGTTGGTGTAAAACCATTAATTGTCGACTTTAATAATAGTAGTATGGGAGCAACATCTTATTTATGGGATTTTGGAAATAGTTTCAGCGCAACAACTCAAACCGTTTCGGCACAAACCTATACTGCTGCTGGTATTTATGTTGTTTATTTATATACAACAAACGGTACTTGTTCTGCTGTTGATTCGGTTAAAATAACAGTTTTAGAAGAAGAACCCTATTTAGTAATTCCGAATGTATTTACTCCAAATGGAGATGGTGTTAATGAATTTTTTAAAATAAAAGGTTTTAATATCAACGAGTTTAATTGTGTCATTTTTAATCGTTGGGGAGTTCGTTTGTTTGAATGGAATGAAATTAAAATGGGTTGGGATGGAAAAATAGATGATAAAGATGCGGTTGATGGTATTTATTTTTTCATAATTAACGCTAAGGATATAAATGCAAAAGAAATAAAAAAACAAGGAACATTCTCGTTAATTAGATAAACTAGTTTCAAAACAATTTAATTATTAGTTCTAAATAACGTCAGCTTTAACACTTAATTTTTATTAATTTGAATGAACCCTATTTAATAAAATTAAATTCAGTTCTTCTATTGTACTTGTGTTCTTTATCTGAGCATGAAACTCCATTTAAACAACGGTTTCTGATGTCGCTTTCGCCCTTTCCTATTGCTGTAATTCTATTCTGTTCAATCCCATTCTTCACAAGATAATCAGCAACATATAAAGCTCGTTTTTTTGAAAGTTCTAAATTAATTTGATCATCACCTTGAGAATCGGTATAGGATTTTATTTCTAATTTTATTTTAGGATTATTTTTTAAAATCAAAACAATTTCATTTAATTTTTCTTCAGCATCTTTTTCTAATTCATATTTAGCAAGGCCATAAATAATATTTTCAACAACTAATAATTCTTTTTGCTTACTGACATCAAACTTTTTAAAACTAAAATTTAAGTTATCATCAATGGGTATTTCTGCCAATTCTAAAATATCACTCTTTAATAACTTATATGAAAATTTAGAAAATGATTTGTTTAAACTAGCTATTTCTTTACCTTCTTGAGTTAACAATATTAAATTTTTAATATTCTTATCTTTAGGATCAACCTTGATGGTATAGGAGGTATCATTATTGGGGATTTTAATATCAAAATCTCCAAATTTATCAGTTGTGCCTTTTCCTAAGGTATCAATTTTATTTCCTGCTTGAATATGCACTAATGCATTTATTAATGGCTCTTTTTTACCATTTTCATTGGTTAGCAACTTCCCTTTTACATTTACAACATTATCTTTCATGTGATAATCAAATTTTGCAATAGAACTTGAATGCCTTAAGATTCTTCCTTCAGGACTTATCATCGTCAATTTTGTAAATAGTTGCCTACATTTTGCTTCGCTTTGGGCATTT
>JAYVIS010000352.1:0-3962 GCA_043769975.1 Bacteroidota bacterium | reverse complement strand
CACTCCGTTAAATCAAAATTTTTCTTAATTCGGCTCGCTGCATTAGTAACATCAATTTCGTTTAAAATATTGATTGATATTTTGTCCAATAATTCATGCTGATGTTTATTACATTTTTGATATAACTGATCATTTTTACAATCATTCAAATTTTTATATTCTTCAGCAAAAAGCTTTTCACTTATGCTGATTATCGCATCATAAAAATTATTATTAAAATCATTAATTGCCGATGGTATCAAAACCGATTTGTTTGGTGACTTGCTCTTCATTTTATTTAGATTTTATTTGTTACGTTGTTTGGCTATTACTTCTATTTCATCGTTTGTTTTTTGCTTACATTGATCAACCCAAAGCTCTAACTCATTTTTTTTGAATAAAAGTCGATTGCCCCGTTTGTAAACAGGAATACTTCTATTGCGTACAAGGTGATAAATGGTACTACGTTTTTTATGGAGTAATTCAGCTGCAGCATCAACATCAATAAAAGGTTCCTCTTTTAAATGTTGCTGCGGTAGATGATTAACAAATGCCTTTTGAACTGCTTCATTAACACATTCGTTTAGAATTTTAAAAATCTGGTCTTTATCTGTAATTATTATTTCGCTCATTATGTGTTGATTTATAATTGGCAAAACTATATCAACTATAGAGCTTAATTCAACAGTAAATTCAGTAGAAAACAAAAAAATAAAACATAAAAAATGAAACAGAATTCAACTGAAGTTTCAGAAGTTACATTAGAGAAATTCTATTAGCTGCTTCGATTTTTCTTTTATCTACAACCTTTGCATAAACCTGAGTGGTAGAAACATTTTTATGTCCCATCATCTTACTTAACGTATAAATATCAGTACCTAAAGTTAATTGCATAGTAGCAAAGGTATGTCTGAAGCAATGAAATGTAATGTCCTTATTTATTTTAGCATCATTAATCCATTTTCTAACATAAATGCTTGTATAAATCGAATATTTTAAACCAGTAAATATTTTTTGATCATCACTTTTACGTTCACCAAGTACTGAAACAGCTTCATCAGATATAGGTAAAACCTCTACACCCTTTGTTTTAGATTGTCTATAATGTATCGCATTTCTTGTCTCTGCACCAAAACGAATATCACCCCATTTCAACCTTAATAAATCGCAAAATCTTAAACCTGACATAGCAGAAAAAAGTGCAGCTGTTTTCAAAATTTTGTTTTTACAATCTGTGTTTTTAAGAAGCTTTAATTCCTCAATAGTTAAATACTCTTTTATAGTATCAGTTTCTTTTATTCTATCTATGCGTGCATTTATATCATGTTTGATTAAACCTTCTTTGTAAGCTTGTTTTAAAGTTGCTTTAAATTTATTGAAGTATGATAAAGCAGTATTATTATGAATTTTTACATCTGGAGATTTTACGGAATTTGCAATTAACAAAAATTCACGAAACTGATTACAATGGCCAATAGTAATTTCAGATAATTTTATATTTTTAGCACCAAAAAACCTCTTCACATGATGAAGAGCGCTTTGCCAGTTATTTTCTTTTTCTATTCTTTTTTTAGCTAACTCCTCAAAATACTCTATAATAGTTATTGATTTTCCTTTAGATGATATAAAACCATAAAACTCATTCTGAATGTCGACCTGTCGCTGAGATTCAATTGCCTTGGCAGTTGCCATCGTTTCAGAATTATGTTGCTTTTGCAATTGACCTTTTGGATTGGTATAAATGTGCATTTTTAAAAATTCCCGACGAGTTGGTTTAAGAGTGTCAGGTCTTACTAATGGCGGATAAAAATCAAGATATAAACTTGTCATTCCATTTTTAATATTTTTTGAACGTAAATGAACTTTTATCATTTGAATTTTTTAATTGGTTTTACAAATATTTTTTCTATTTCAGATTTAGGAACATAGTTAGTTCCCATTAATTTTCTTTTTGTGATTTGCTTTCTTTTAACCATTGTATAAAGAGTAGATTCTGAAATGCCGTACAAGTTTATTAAATCAGGAAACGAAACAAATTCGGTTTCCTCACTAGAAATTTTAGTTTGAGTAACTACTGGTTGAGTTGACCTTAAAATAAAATCATCTAAATCTACTTTAGCTATAATAGTTTTAGAATGAATTTTAATGGTTTGTATTGCACCTGACTTTATTATTCGAAAGAGTGTTGTCCTACTAACCCTTATTAATTTAGCGACTTCAGACAAAGTCAAAAACTCATTAGCTTTAATTTTCTCAATGGGGATTGACAATGCTTCAATCGTTTGAGCATTACTATTTTCAATTTTACTTTCTTTAGCTCGCTTTTTATATGCTCTTGATGCGCACTTATGGCTACAATATTTAGTAACTGTGGTTAAAGCTGTAAACACGCTACCACAATAATTACATATTCGTTGTACTTTAATCTTAGTTGTCATAATTTATCCAAAATCTGGTTCAGGGTGTTTCATACTATTTCAGAACATTTTATAATGTCTAATTTGTTTCGCGAAAGAATACGAGATTAAAGGTGAGGTACAGAAAAATACAGAATTGTACCTCAAGTATCAATGGAGGTACAAATTCTATAATACAGATTCAAAACAGATGTTAATGAATCGTAATTACCTTTAGTATAAAGGGTTTATAATCAATAAAGTGCGTGTGATTTTGTGCGAATGGTTAGGATTGATTATTACAATCTATTTGCCGATACAAAACTTAGAAAAAATATTTCCTAATAAATCATCATTTGTTACTTGGCCAGTAATTTCACCAAGTGCTTCTAAAGCATAACGAATATCTAAGGCTAAAAAATCACTTTGTATGTTGGTGCTTAAACCTTCGTTTACTTTTGTTAACGCATCAAAGGCTTTGTTTAACGAACTGACGTGGCGCGAATTGGTAACAATGGTATCAGTTGTATTCACAGCTCTGGTATCAAATAAAGAAACTAATTTTTGTTTTAGTTCCTCCATATTATTTTTTTCTTTAGCAGAAATAAATGTAATGTTTGGAACCGATAAAAATTCTTTTTTTAATTCTTCTAAAACTTCAAAATCAATTTTATTTCCAACCACTAATAATTGCGATGTTCCAATATGATCTTTTATAATGCCTAATTCTAAGTCTAAATCACCCATACTAAGTTCGTGAGTGTCAAATAGATAAATTATAATGGCAGATTTTTTCATGACTTCAAACGCCTTATTCACGCCCATTTGCTCAATCACATCAGTTGTCGTTCTAATACCTGCCGTATCAATAAAGCGAAACAAAACACCATCAATAATAATTTCATCTTCAATGGTATCGCGCGTAGTACCTGCAATTTCACTCACTAAAGCACGGTCGTCATCAAGCAACACATTTAATAACGTTGATTTTCCAGCATTTGGTTTACCAACAATGGCTACTGGGATGCCATGTTTAATCACGTTACCTAAATCAAAACTCAATACTAATTTTTCAATGATCGTTAAGATTGTAAAAATTAATTTTTTTAAATCGGTTCTATCTGCAAATTCAACATCCTCTTCACTAAAATCTAATTCCAGTTCAATTAATGAAGCGAAGTTTAAAAGGTTTTCTCTTAAAATAGAAATTTTACTGCTAAATCCTCCACGCATATGTTGCATCGCTACTTGATGCGAGGTAGCAGAATTACTCGCAATTAAATCGGCAACCGCTTCTGCTTGTGATAAATCTAACTTTCCATTTAAAAAAGCTCGCAATGTAAATTCGCCTGCTTGTGCTGGCCTTGCGCCGTGTTTAAATAATACTTGTAAAATTTGTTGTTGTATAAATACTGAACCATGGCAAGATATTTCTACAATTTCTTCGCCTGTATAGGTTGTTGGAGCTTTAAAAATAGTTACTAATACTTCGTCAATAATCACATCATTTTCAACAATTAATCCAAAATGGGCGGTATGACTAGCTTTATTATGTAAACCTTTTGTTTTTAATGTTTTGGTTTTAAA
>JAYVIS010000351.1:0-5968 GCA_043769975.1 Bacteroidota bacterium | reverse complement strand
TCTCAACACTAATGGTTTGCTCAACTATTTTAGTCTCAACATTATTATTTTTTTCGGATGGTATTGTATTTACATAAATTACCTTTAATTCAGTATCAGTTGCGGTAATATTAGTAACCGCTGGCTTCGCTTCTTCAACAGGAACACTAGAAATTTCCTTTATTTCTTCTTGCACGATGCGTTCAATAATTACTTCTTTTTTGTGTAATAATTCGTGCAAAATAATACGACTATTAGCAATAATAGCTGTTTTACGAAGTTGTTTGGCAAATAATAACGAATTTTGTTTTTGCAATCCTTTAGTATACAATAGATGTGCTGTTTCAAAAAAAGGATATTCCTTTACGATTGATTCCAATTCGGTTATTTGCGTATCGGTTAATAAGCTTGGATTTTTTATAGTATGTATAAATTGCTCTTGTAACATTACCAATTATTAAACGCTTTATTAAAAATATCTTCCGTTAATTGTCTATTTATTTCTAATAGTAAACGATCTTCTTCTGCAGTTAATGATGATGAAGTTTTATAATCTGCAAAACGGGTAAAAGCCTGCTCAAAATTTTTAGTCGCGTCAAATTTATTACTATACTTCACATTTACTGTCATCGTTAATCGATTTAAAGCTGCTTGGTCACTACTTTGAATAGCAACTGGAGCGATATTATAATCCGTAATGGCACCTTCAAATTGCAAGTCCCCATTTTGTTTCATTAATGCTAAACTAGTTTGAGTTGAAACCATGTCTCGCAATTTTTCTGTAAATTTTTGACTTATTGAAGGACTTCCAAGTGTTGTATTATTTGCAAAGAAGGCGACCGAAATTGTTTTTGCCTCAGGCGGAATGGTAGCACCATTTAAAGAATATTTCATTTTACAATTGGCAAAAACCAAAGTAAAACAAATAAAAAAAAGGATATGAAAGCGCTTACTCAAAATATATAACAAATTTAATCAAATTTAACTGGCTATTTCTACTCTTAACATTTCTCAATAATTGCAGCGTAACCTTGCCCTACCCCAATACACATAGTTGCTAATGCAAACTTTTTATTTTGCAAGTTTAATTCAATTGCTGCCGAGTTAATAATACGTGCGCCACTCATTCCTAAAGGATGGCCAAGTGCTATAGCACCACCATTTGGATTAATGCGTGGATCGTTATCGTCTAATTTCCACTGACGAGTGCAACCTAATGCTTGTGCTGCAAATGCTTCATTTAATTCAATAATATCAATATCATTCCAAGTCAAACCTGCTTTCTTTAATGCTGAATTTGCAGCTTCAACTGGTCCTAAACCCATAATGCGAGGCTCAACACCAACAACAGCGCTACTTACAATGCGAGCTAATGGCTTTAAATTATACGTTTTTATTCCTTGTTCGCTTGCTAATAAAATAGCTGCAGCACCATCATTTAATCCTGAAGCATTACCTGCTGTTACAGTTCCTTCTTTTCTGAAAGAAGCTTTTAATTTTTGAAGCCCTTCTAAAGTTGTATTTGGTTTAGCAAATTCATCAGTTTTAAAAATTAAGGCATCTCCCTTTTTCTGAGGAATTTCCAATGGCACAATTTCTTTATCGAATCGACCAGAAGCAATCGCTTTTGCCGCTTTTTGCTGACTCCAAAACGCAAACGCATCTTGATCGTTTCTGCTTATATGATGAAGTTCAGCCACATTCTCTGCCGTTTCTCCCATGGCGTCAACCCCAAACAATTCTTTCAATTTTGGGTTGATAAAACGCCATCCAAAACTTGTATCAAATAATTGTTGATCTCTTCCAAAAGCAGAACTTGCCTTACTCATTACTAAAGGTCCGCGAGTCATGTTTTCAACTCCAGATGCAATCATTAAATCAGCATCTCCTAATTGTATATATCTTGCGGCATCAACTGTAGCAGCCAATCCAGAGGCACATAAACGATTTATAGTTTGTCCAGGAACCGTAACTGGTAATCCTGCCATTAAACCAGCCATACGGGCAACATTTCTATTGTCTTCGCCTGCTTGGTTTGCACAACCCATTATGACATCAACAACTTTTGTCCAATCAACACCATTATTTTTTTTCATTAATTCGTTTAAAACAAATGTTGCTAAATCGTCGGTTCTTATGGTTGATAAAGTTCCTCCAAAATTTCCGATGGCTGTTCTTACTCCATTTATAATATAAGCTTGTTGCATAACTTTGAGTGTTTTATGAATAATATCCTGCAAAAATATTCAATTTGTTGGCACTTACTCATTAAAACCCATTATTTAATAAATTTTGCATTTTAAACACACTAAAAAGGCTTTAATTTCGTTTCTTTGTAATTGAAACACAATTGTTTAGTATTATTTATCTTTGAAAAAACACTTTTTATATTTAATCATATCATTCATCATTTTTTTTGCTAAAAATGGAGATTCTCAAGTTGCAGCCCCTTCGTTAAGATGCTTATCTGTAAATAACATAGGTAATATTGCATTAACCTGGGTTATTCCTGCTGATCCCTTAACTTTATTTACAAGTTATCAAATATATTCAGCACCTATTGCAACTGGCCCATTTACTTTAGTTACAACCATAAACACCTATACGCAAAATACTTATTTGGATATTACCAATTCTGGTACAGTGCAATCCCAATTTTACTATATGACTACTGTTTACAGTGGAACTCTGGTTTCTGTTCCTTCAGAAACGTTACATTCGGTCTTTTTAAATCTATCAAATCCAGGAGGCCAAGCTATCCTATCGTGGAATGCTACTCGAACTCCTTTATTACCAACGGCTTCAACTTCATACACCGTTGAACGAGAAAATCCAGCTACGATTTGGACAACAATTTATTCTGGTTCAAATCTTAACTTTAAAGATGATAGCATATCATTATGTAATATTTTTTATAATTATAAAGTTACAACTTCTGATGCGTTAGGCTGTAACTCACAATCCAATATTGATGGAGATTTATTTCAAGATAATACATCACCTGATATTCCAGTTTTAGATTCAGTGAGTGTTGATGCAACTGGAAAAGCAACACTTGGATGGCAACCTGCTATTGCCCCTGATACAAAAGGATATGAGGTTTATCAATTTACAGGTGTATGGACTAAAATAGCAACAGTGATGGGTCGTTTAACAACAAACTACACTAATCCATTATCAGTTGCAAATACAGTTTCTGAAAAATATTGTATTCTTGCTTTTGATAGTTGTGCTAATTTAGGCCTACAAAGTATTGTAAACAACACCGATCAAAACACTATTTTTCTTCAATCATCCTACGATTTATGTTCGCGTACTGCTAATTTAACTTGGAATACCTATTCCAATATGTTGAATGGTTTTTTACAATATGACGTCTATTGTTCTATTAATGCAGCAGCACCAACAGTAATTGCAACAGTTACCGGTTTATCTTATCCTCATACATCTTTAAATCCTAACAACACGTATTGTTATTTTATTAGAGCAAGAAATGTTGGAAATACCATTTCCTCAAAATCAAATATTGAATGTGAATTTGCAAAAGCTCCAACAGGTCCAAGCTACGTATATATAAAATCGGTGAGTGTAAATTTCAGCAAACAAATAGAAGTTACTTATACAATTGATAATACTAAAATATATAAAGGCGCCACTATATTTAAATCTGAAGACGGTGTCCTATTTAATCAGATTGGTTATCAAGCCTATTCAACATCAACCCTTCAAACCTTTGTTGACCCTGATGTAAAAACAACGGAAAAAAATTATCATTATAAAATTCAAATTTCAGATAGTTGCGGAAATCCAGGACAAATAAGCAATATTTCTAAATCGATAGTTTTACATGTAAGTAATGACAACGAAAATATTTTCTATAATTCGTTAGCTTGGGATGATTATTCTACTTGGATAGGAAATGTTGATTCCTATAATATTTACCGTGCTGTAAATGGCGTGTTCGACCCAGCCCCAATTGCAAATGTGATATCTGCAGTAAAAAACTATGTGGACAATGTTCAGGATTTTGCAAGTGAAAAAGGTAAATTCTCATATTATGTTGAGGCAGTAGAAGGTTTAGGAAATACCTTTGGATTTATAGATAAAGCAAAGTCTAATGCAGCAGATGCTTATGTTGAAGCTGAAGTGTTTGTTCCAAACGCCTTTGTACCGAGAGGAATAAATTACATTTGGTTACCAGTTGCCCAATATGTTGAAAAAACAGATTACAAGGTTACTGTATTTGATAGATGGGGTACAAAAGTATTTGAAACCACCAGTGATACTCAAGGTTGGGATGGTAGTCATACGACTGATGATACGTTTGTATATTTAATTCAATATAAAAACGCACGAGGAGAGTTTATTCAATTAAAAGGATATTTCAATTTAGTGAGGTAAGTATTACCAATCTCTTCTTAATAAGTTTCAAAATAAATTTTCATTTACTATGTATCGCCTTTTAACTTTAGAGTTATAAGCATGATGAAGTTTTTAGTTATATTTCTTTTTTTTACAAGCTTGGTATTTGCTCAACAAAAACCAAATCAACCTCAATTAACACGAGTGCTTTTTGTGTTTGATGCAAGCAAAAGCATGAAATCAATTCACTCTAATTCATCTCGCATCGAAGGCGCTAAAAAACTATTTTATAAATTTTTAGATAGTTTAAATAAACAACCCAATATGCAATTTGCTTTACGAATGTATGGTCATACGGTAAAATATCCACCAGGAGATTGTAAAGACAGTAAACTTGTAGTCCCTTTTGGTAAAGACAATATTCAATTAATAAAATCAAAAGTTGCCGAAGCAAAACCAACTGGCATCACTCCAATTGAACATTCAATAACTGAATCTGCTAATGATTTTCCAGATGCCAAAGCAAAAAATATGATTATTTTAATTACTGACGGAATTGAAGAATGTGGCGGAGATCCATGTAAAGCAAGACAAAAATTAATTGAAAAGGGAATTGTTTTTAGGCCATTTATTATTGGAATTGATTTAACAATTGAACAAATTAAAACTTTTGAATGCGTAGGAGAATATTTTGATTTTGATGACTCCAACACGTTTACGAAAATTGCTAATACGATTGCAAAACAAAAATTAAGTAAAACATCTTGTCAGGTTAATTTATTAGATGTTAAAAAAAATCCAACTGAAACAAATGTCAATATCACATTTTACAATTCACAAACTGGAAATTATGTTTATAATTATATTCACACATTTAACCAAGCCTATAAGCCAGACACCTTGTATTTAGATGATTACCCAACTTATAATGTGGTTGCCCATACAATACCACCAACGTTTTGTAATAATGTAAAACTTCAACAAGGCAAACATACCACCATAACCATTGACGCTCCTCAAGGATTTTTAGAAGTAAAACGGCCTGAAGGTATTTATAACTTTAACCAAAAAATTAGAATTATCGTCACTAAATCTAATGGTGATAAACAAACCTTGCATGTACAGCAAATGAGTAGTGTTGAAAAATATATTATTGGAAATTATGATTTAGAGGTATTAACATTGCCTCGAACTTACATTAGCAATGTTCAAATTACACAATCACAAACAAAAACTCTAGACATACCAAATGCTGGCATGTTAACTGTAAAAGCCCTTGATAATGGTGATGGAAGTATTTTAAAAGATGATAAAAAACTTGAATGGGTTTGTAATTTAAATCCAACAACCTCTCAAGTATATTATTTACAGCCCGGAAATTATAGAATTGAATGGCGAGCTAAGAGTTTGAAGGGATCTATATATACTATTGAAAAAAAATTTACAATCATTCCTGATGTAGAAACAAAAGTTGATTTATATAAATAATTATAACCAGCCACCCATATTTGTTTTAGCTGTCTTTTTTCTGCCCTTGCAATCTCTGTGAGTTCTGCATGACGATAAGCAAATACTAAAAATCAAAACCAAATAAATGGCTTTAAAAAATGCTCTATTACTATTTAAT
>JAYVIS010000350.1:0-4598 GCA_043769975.1 Bacteroidota bacterium | reverse complement strand
CTACAATAAGTTCAAATGGATTGGAATAATTTAATTCTGTTTCTGCAATTGGGACGTTGGTTTTAAAATAATTAATAACACCATCGTATCTGTCTTTTAATGTCATTCTTTAATAGTTACAATTTCATAAAAGCAATTTGCTGTTTTCTTAATGAGTTCAGAATCTGTTTTTGGTATTACAAACTCAAACTTTTCATTGAAAATAATATTAGTTAATCCATTTTCTTTCAATGTTACCAAATAATTTGAATTTAATTCTAATAAAAAGAAAGCAGATGTTTTATCAATTATTTCTAGCTTAATAAGTTTAGTATAATATTGCTTTTTATTTGATAACAACAACAACGAACTTGTATTACCAAAACCTAAATTATCTTTTACAATAATTTTTAAATAATTAGTTGGAGCGTGTTTAATAAATTGAATTTGGTAATTATTTTTAATAATGGTTTCTAGCATCTGCACTTCCTGTTTTGCCAATAATGGTGGTAATATGCAAGAATCTGTTTTTAATGGTTTACAAGGTGCTGTTTGCGAGAAACCTAAACAGCTAGAAAGAATTAATATAAATTGGATTATAATTTTCATAATGTAATATTTAATTAAATATAATAAAAAATCCCTGTTAAGTTTACCTAACAGGGATTTTTTATTATCTAATGTTTATTTATTATTTACCACCTTTTAATTTATCCGACATTGCTTTTCCTGCAGCTTCGTTTCCTGTTAAATAATATAATTTTCTTAAAGCTAACATACACGCTTTATCATCATTTTTAATTGCTAAAGCTTGCTCTAAATAAGGAATCGCTTTTTTATAGTATTCAGTGCTTTTTGCTTCATATTCTTTTTGTTTTTTAGCTAAATCTGTCAAAGTTGCTTTTTCCATTGATTTGTTATAAAGCACACCTCCGTAATTATTATATAATGCTCCTAAATTGTATAAAGCATTAAAATAACTTTCTTGATTAGCTGGTTTTAAGTCAATTGCTTTTTGATAATGTTCAGCGGCTTTAGTAACTAGGTTGTCAAAATCAGCTGGTTTAGTAGTGTCTTTTCCGCTTTTACCTTTAGGGTTTGCTAAATTGTCATAAACGTTTCCTAACACTAATTGTAATTGAGGATTTGTTGGTTCCTTTTCAATAGCTGCTTGTAAATTAGCTAAGGCTTTTTCTTGATCACCTTTTTGTAAATAGATTTCTGTTTCTCTGTTCATTAAATAAACATCGTTAGGAAATGTTTTACGCCCAGCTTTTAAATATTCTAATGCACCAGCAGTATCTTTTTGAGCCAATTTTGCGTCATAAATTGTTTGATAATTATATGGCGCTGCAATTTTTTGATCGATCATTTTTTTATTATAATCAACCATTTTTGTTAGATTTTTTGCTTTTTGAGCCGAAATACACGCGTTATAAAAACCGGCAGTATCTTTTTTACCAGTCATCATCGAATTCATAATCGCTGCTTTGTAAAAGTATTCGGCAGATTTATCAAAATCTTTTGCTTTATATTTTCCAACGGCAATGTTAGATGATTCAAATTTTAATTGTGCAGCAACATTTGCTAACTTTAAATCGTCTTCGCTAGGCATGTTTCCACCTTTCATAACATTCATAATATTATCAAAGTATTTTGGATCAACTTCTTTAATTTTATCTAATGCATTTCCCGCTTCTTCAAATTCAAATAATGGAGTTAAACCATAAGATGCTTCAACTCTGGCATTTTTATCAGTTATAGTTGCTTCTAATTTCTTTTGTTCTGCTCTTAAATTGTATTGATAGATATTATACATAATACGACATTTGTACGCATATGTTTTTGCCTGATTTTTTGTTTCTTCATTTGCAGTGGCTAAATCAATATTTTCTTTAGCTTTCATTAAATAAGAAATATCTGGTTTATCCTTTAAAGTTGATTCGTAATCATTTAAAGCTCTCCATGCATTTTGAACTTTTGCTTTTTGTGCAACACCTAATAATGGTAAAGCTGCTAATGCTAAAATTTGAATTGTTTTTTTCATAATAAATTTTTTATGCTTGTTCGTTTTTACTATTTCAATTTAAGTTCCAGTTTTTTGTTTTTAACTTTTGTTAAGATTAGAGATTCCAAATTAGAAGATTTTAACCTGTTAAATTAAAATCTTCTAATCTGTAAACCTTATTTAATCTTCTTTCTTATCAGACGTTTCATCTCCTTCTTTTCCATAATTTTCATTTGGAGTTTCTGGTTCACTTGGAGTTTCAGTTATTTCAGTCGTTGCATCTGTTGATATTTCTGCTACAACCTCAGTAACTTCATCTTCTTCATGGTCAACTTTAGTAATAGCTGCTATGCTGTCGCTATCTTGAATGTTAATTAAACGAACACCTTGTGTTGCACGTCCCATAACTCTTAAGTTAGCCACTGCCATACGAATTGCAATACCATTTTTAGTGATAATCATTAAATCGTTAGCATCTGAAACAGATTTGATTCCAACTAAATTTCCTGTTTTTTCAGTAATATTAATTGTTTTAACTCCTTTACCACCACGGTTTGTAATACGGTATTCATCAATATCCGAACGTTTACCATATCCTTTTTCAGAAACAACTAAAACGTTAGCTTGCATATCGCTAATGCAAATCATACCAACAACTTCATTTGTTCCGCCTTCTTCATCGTTTAAATCAATCCCTTTTACACCACTGGCATTTCTGCCCATTGGTCTAACTTTAGCTTCAGGGAAACGACACACTTTACCCATTTTGGTAGCAATCATGATTTCATTATTACCATTTGTTAAAGCAGCTTCTAATAAAACATCTCCTTCACGAATTGTAATGGCATTAATACCATTTGCACGTGGACGAGAATACGCTTCTACTGAAGTCTTTTTAATAATACCATCTTTAGTACATAAAATAATGAAGTTGTTTTTGATATACTCTTCATCATTTAAGTTTTTAATATTAATAAATGCTTTTACTTTATCATCTGGAGCGATACTTATAATATTTTGAATGGCACGTCCTTTAGTATTTTTTGCACCTTCAGGCACCTCGTATGCCCTAATCCAATAACATTGTCCTTTTTCAGTAAACAATAAAATGTAATTATGAGTAGAGGCAATAAACATGTGTTCTACAAAATCTTCATCACGAGTTGCTGTTCCTTTACTTCCTCGTCCGCCACGGTTTTGAGCACGGTAGTCAGCAAGGTTTGTGCGTTTCATATAACCTAAATGAGAAATAGTAATAACTACATCTTCATCAGCAATCATATCTTCAATTTTTAAATCATCACCAGCATAAACAATATCCGTGCGGCGTTCATCACCATACTTATCTTTTATTTCAACTAATTCTTCTCTGATAATTTTGAATCTTAATTCCTCGTTTCCTAAAATATTTTTTAAATGAGCAATGGTCAACATTAATTCGTTGTATTCTGCAGTTAATTTACCAACTTCAAGTCCAGTTAAAGTTCTTAAACGCATATCTAAGATAGCGCGTGATTGAATCTCTGATAAAGAGAATCGAACCATTAACTCTTCTCTTGCAGTGTCAGGACTCTCACTTTCACGAATGATTTTAATTACTTCTTCAATATTTTTTTGAGCAATTAATAAACCTTCTAAAATGTGAGCACGTTTTTCTGCTTGTATTAATTCAAATTTCGTTCTACGAACAACAACATCATGTCTGTGATCAACAAAATGATGAATCATATCTTTTAGATTCAACATTTCTGGTCGGCCTTTTACAAGCACAACATTATTTACAGAAAATGAAGTTTGAAGCGCAGAATATTTATATAAATTATTTAATACAACATTAGAAATGGCATCACTTCTTAATTCATAAACAATACGCATTCCTTCACGGTTACTTTCGTCACGAATTTCAGAAATACCTTCAATTTTCTTTTCATTACAAAGTTCCCATTGACGCTTAATCATTTCGGCTTTGTTAATTTGATAAGGAACTTCAGTAACAATAATACGTTCACGATTATTAACAGGTTCGATGTTTGCTTTTGCACGCATCACAATTTTTCCACGACCAGTATGAAATGCATCTTTGACACCTTCATATCCATAAATGGTTCCTCCTGTAGGGAAATCAGGGGCTTTAATGTGTTTCATTAAACCATCAATATCAATTTCATTATCATCAATGTAAGCTAAAATACCATTAATAACTTCAGTTAAATTGTGTGGTGCCATGTTTGTGGCCATACCAACTGCAATTCCAGAAGCTCCATTCATTAATAAGTTAGGAATACGCGAAGGCATTACTGTTGGCTCAGACAAAGAGTCATCAAAATTCGGACGAAAATCAACCGTGTCTTTTTCAATATCCGCTATCATTTCTTCTGCGATCTTACGGAAACGTACCTCTGTATAACGCATGGCTGCAGGAGGATCGCCGTCAACCGAACCAAAATTTCCCTGACCATCCACTAACATATAACGTAAACTCCACTCTTGTGCCATACGCACCATTGTTTCGTAAACAGAAGAATCACCATGCGGGTGATACTTTCCTAAAACCTCTCCGACAATACGGGCAGATTTTTTATAAGGACGATTGTGTAATACACCCAGATCC
>JAYVIS010000349.1:0-2304 GCA_043769975.1 Bacteroidota bacterium | reverse complement strand
GGAACTTTTCACTCCATTTTTGCTAAAATTTTACGCTTTGAAGCTGAAAAATTGGGGTATCCAAGTAATTTCACTATCTATGATACAGATGATAGTAAAGGGGTTATCAAAAGTATTTTGAAACAAATGAATCTTGATGAAAAAGTTTATAAACCTTCTTTGGTTTTAAATCGAATTTCATCTGCCAAAAACTCTTTAATTTCGCCACAGCAATATCTGAATAATCCGTCAAACCAAGCAGACGATAGAGCTTCTAATAAACCAGCAATTGGACAAATTTATTTAGCGTATCAAAAAAGAAATTTTCAATCTGGGGCAATGGATTTTGATGATTTGTTGTTTAACACCAATGTATTGTTAAGAGATTTTCCGGATATGTTATTGAAATACCAAAGTAAATTTCGTTACATTTTGGTAGATGAGTACCAGGATACAAACTTTTCGCAATATGTTATTGTGAAACAATTAGCTGCTCGTTTTCAAAATATTTGTGTTGTTGGTGATGATGCGCAAAGTATTTATTCGTTTAGAGGTGCAAACATTCAAAACATTTTAAACTTCGAAAAAGATTATCCGGATTTAAAAACATTTAAACTCGAAGAGAATTACAGAAGTACTCAAAATATTGTAAAAGCGGCAAGTGCTGTTATTGCTAAAAACAAAGATCAGTTTAAAAAAAATATTTTCACTTCTAATGAAGATGGCGAATTAATACGAATCATTAAATCAAATACAGATAACGAAGAAGGGCAAAAAGTTGCTTCATGTATTTATGAAACTCACTTCACGCAACAAGCTCGTTTTAAAGACTTTGCAATTCTTTACAGAACCAATGCGCAATCACGTTCGTTTGAGGAAGCTTTACGTAAATTAAATATTCCTTATAAAATTTATGGTGGTTTATCCTTTTATCAACGTAAGGAAATAAAAGATATTTTAGCTTATATCCGTTTAACGATTAATCATAATGATGATGAATCGTTGAAACGAATTATTAATTATCCAACTCGTGGTATTGGTCAAACAACTTTGGATAAAGTAATGATTGCTGCTATGGAACATGATACAAGCATGTGGCATGTATTAGCAAATTTAAAAGATTTTAATACTGGAATTAACAGCGGAACTGCTGCTAAAATTGAAGAATTTACTACTTCTATAAAAACCTATGCCATGATGTTGCCTTACAAAGATGCCTTTGAAAGTGCCAATCATATAGCAGTTACGAGTGGAATTTTAAAAGATTTGTACATTGATAAAACACCAGAAGGTGTTAGTCGTTACGAAAACATACAAGAGCTTTTAAATGGTATTAAGGATTTTGTGGAACAACCGCGAACGCCACAAGAAGAAGAATTGAAGGAAGCTATTTTTAATACAACTGACGAACCAAATCCTGTTGAATTATTTGATGCCACCGAAAAAACATCTGATATTAAAACCTTGGATGAATTTATGCAAGAAATTTCTTTATTAACTGATGTTGATAAGGAAAGCGAGGATGAGAAAAATTCGGACAAAATCTCGATGATGACGATTCATGCTTCAAAAGGATTAGAATTTCCGTATGTGCATATCGTTGGTTTGGAAGAAAATTTATTTCCTTCGCAAATGGCATTAAACAGCAGAAGCGAATTAGAAGAAGAACGCCGTTTATTTTATGTAGCCATTACACGTGCTGAGAAAAAAGCAACCATTAGTTTTGCAACCACACGTTACCGTTTTGGAAATGTGATATATTGCGAACCAAGTAGATTTATTGATGAATTAGATCCAAACTGTATTGATTATCCGCAAGAATCTTCAAGTAATAAATTTAGTGACAATGCATTTGGCGAATACCGTAAAAAACCATTTAACGATCCTGGCAAATCATTTGATTTTAAATCTAAGCCAAACGAAAAATCAACTAACGAACCAAGTCATATTAATTTTGCCGCACCAAAAAAATTAATTCCATTAGCAAAACGTATGGCCATGAATAATTCGTTAACGGATAATAGTGCCAATGCAAATTTAAGAATTGGAAGTATTGTGGAACATGAAAAATTTGGAATAGGGGAAGTTACAAAAATTGAAGGATCTTATCCTGAATCAAAAGCATTAATTATGTTTAGAGATGCAGGAGAAAAGAACTTATTACTGAAATACGCTAAACTCAAAACTGTTTTATAGGAAAACATATAATGCCCTGAAATAGGGCTTTTTGAAATACCTATTTAACATAATGTATATTATAGTAATAACATTGTTAACAATAAACATATCAAATGCTCTGTAACCGTTGGTACTACTATGTTTAAA
>JAYVIS010000348.1:0-3700 GCA_043769975.1 Bacteroidota bacterium | reverse complement strand
TTAGCATTACTTCATAAATTAATTAAAGCGTTTAATACCAAAGTTCATTTGTTGCAGATTTCAAAAGACACATCTGTTGGTAATAAAAATTCAACTTTTTCAAAAATGGATGAGTTTGCTTTAGTAAATGATATTTTAAATTTCGAAAAACATTTATTAAATGATACTGATGTTGAAAATGGAGTAATTCATTTTAATCAAATGCAAGAGATGGATATTATTTGTATTGGCACCAAAGGTAAGGCAGGTTTATTTCATCAGAGTGCTACCGAAAAATTAATCAATCATTTATTTAAACCAATTATTTCTTATCATTTAAAAAACTAATATGTTAGAATTCATTCAACAACCTTGGACATGGTGGGTTTCCGGAATATTAATTTCTGTAACTATGTTTTCATTAATATTTTTCGGACAATCATTTGGTTTTTCTGCAAATTTAAGAACTATATGCTCAGCAGCTGGTGGTGGTAAACTCGTTAAGTTTTTCGACTTTAATTGGAAAACACAAATTTGGAATCTTGTATTTTTAGTTGGCGCCATATTAGGAGGATTTATCGCACATCAATTTTTATCAAATGGTGCACCTGTTTTAATTTCGGATAATACAATTACAGATTTAGCAAAATTAGGCATATCAGCTCCAACTTCTGCTCAGCCTGATGAATTATTTAGTTTGGAATCATTATTTACAATAAAAGGATTTTTAATTCTTGCAATTGGCGGATTAATGGTTGGATTTGGCTCTCGCTATGCTGGTGGTTGCACATCCGGACATGCAATAAGTGGCTTATCAGATTTACAATTACCATCACTCATTGCCGTAATCGGTTTTTTTGTTGGTGGATTATTAATGACTTTTGTTTTACTTCCTTTAATATTTTAATTATGAAATTTATAAAATTTTTAATACTTGGTATCGTGTTTGGTATCGTAATGGCTAAATCAGAAGCGTTTTCATGGTTTAGAATTCAAGAAATGTTCAGGTTTCAAGCATTTCATATGTATGGGATTATTGGAACAGCAGTAACACTTGGAGTAATTGGAGTAGCTTTAATTAAAAAATTTAAGATGCGCGATATAAAAGGAAATCCAATAACCTTTTTCCCAAAAGAAAAATCGATTATGCGTTATTTAATTGGTGGCACAATTTTCGGATTAGGTTGGGCTTTAAGTGGTGCTTGTCCGGGCCCAATGGTTGTTAATATTGGATACGGATACTTATCCATGATTGTAGTGTTTTTGTTTGCAATCATCGGAACCTATTTATATGGTGCAATAAAAGATAAACTACCTCACTAATTTTCATTTACTCGACATGAATAATCAATCACAACCAGAAAATCCATTAGCCAATGTTGTTGGAAAATTAATTAGCATCATTGTTATTTTAATTATCGCAATTATTGGACTAATTGTTTTACTTGTTTTATTTGTTCCTGCTCCTAAAGAAAAAGCAAAACAAATTGTTGTTAATTCTATACCTGATAAAAACGGAAATTTTACTGAGGCAGGTAAACAATTAACTTTAAAACCACAAGACACTTCTAATTATTGGGTAGCACCTGATATTGCAAGTTTAGATCAACATCCCCAAAAAGATTTGATATTATATGGTAAAGATTTGATTGTTCATACGTCAGACTATTTTGGTGAAAATGGAAAAATTTTCAAATCATCAAACAATGGGATGAATTGTCAAAACTGCCATTTAGAAGCTGGAACAAAAATTTTTGGAAATAATTATTCTGCTGTTGCATCAACTTATCCAAAATATAGAGCAAGATCTGGAGCTAAAGAAAACATATACAAACGTGTGAATGATTGCTTTGAAAGAAGCTTAAATGGAAAAGAGTTAGACACGACTTCAAAAGAAATGCTTGGTATTGTTGCATATATTAATTGGTTAGGAAAGGATGTTGAAAAAGGAAAAAAACCAGAAGGTTCAGGATTTAAAGATATGGCATTTTTAGATAGACCTGCAGATCCTGAAAAAGGAAAAATAATTTATACTGAAAAATGTCAAAGCTGTCATCAACCAAATGGCGAAGGAACTATGAATGCAGAGAAAACGGCTTACACTTATCCTCCATTGTGGGGCAAACAAAGTTTTAATGATGGAGCTGGTTTATTTCGATTATCAAACTTTGCTAAATATGTAAAATCAAATATGCCTTTAGGAGCCAATCATAATAGTCCGCAATTAACAGATGAAGAGGCTTGGGATGTAGCTGCATTTGTAAATACCCAGTCCAGACCGCATATAAACATTAAAAAAGATTGGCCGAAAATTGAAGAAAAACCATTTGATCATCCATTTGGGCCTTATGCTGACGGCTTTGACGAAAAGCAACATAAACTTGGACCTTTTAAACCTATAAAAGAAAAATTGGATGCAATGAAAAAAGCAAAAAGTAAAAATGCATAAATCAATTAAAAAACAAATAATATGAAACCGTTAAATAGAAATATAATTACAAGTCTTTTTTTATTACTGTTTGCATTTTCGATAAATGCACAAAAAAATAAATTAGATTCAAATAAACCTGAACATAAAATAGTTTTTCAATTAACCACTGGAGACACAACCGCACATAAACAATTGATAAAACAATTCAACAATATTTTGAGTGTATCACCAAGCACTAAAATAGAAGTTGTTTGCCACGGTGCTGGTTTAGACATGTTAATTTCTGACAAAACAATTGTTGAGGATAAAATTAAATTATTATCTGAAAAAGGAGTTGTGTTTAATGCATGCGAATTTTCAATAAAAGAAAGAAAAGTGGATCGTACCAAAATTATTCAGGTAGCTGGTTTTGTACCAGCAGGAATAATAGAAATTGTAAGTAAACAAGAACAAGGTTGGAGTTACATTAAGGCCGGAAACTAATATTTAATTAAATACTTTTAAATGAAAAATAATATGAAATATTATTTAATGGGATTGTTTTATCTACTAACAACCTACTTATTTTCACAAGAACACACACAGCAAAATGGAGTGGATAACCATCATCTATCTTTAAAACCAAAAGATTCATTATGTTTAAAAAATTGTTTTTTACAGGCTCACTGGGAAGCCCATACTCGTACTTTTTTTATGCAAACAATAAATGAAGGTGCTTTAAAAGATGATTATGCTTTAGCTTCAGGTGCTGGTATAGGTGTTTTAACTAAACCTATATATGGATTTCAAGTAGGTGTGAGTGGTTTTTTTATTTATAATCTAAGCTCCTCAGAATTACATAAACCAGATAGTTTAACCGGACAAGGAAATAGATATGAAGTAGGTTTATTTGACGTAGAAAATCCTGGCAATAAAAATGATTTAGACCGATTAGAAGAATTATATTTAAAATATAATTTTTCAAAAAGTGCTATTACAGTTGGAAAAATAAATATAAATACACCTTTTATAAATCCGCAAGATGGTAGGATGCGCCCCACTATTGAAGAAGGAGTTTGGCTAAGTATTAATGAATCGAAAAAAATTGGATTTAACGGAGGTTGGATTTGGGGTATTTCACCACGTTCAACCGTACAATGGTTTACAATAGCAAACTCAATGGGAGTTAATCCCTCTGGAGTTGCCATTGATGGAACAAAATCAAATTATCATGATCATATCAATAGTGCAGGATTAGCAATTGCAAATGTCTACATTAAGCCAAATGATAAAATTAAAATAAATATTTGG
>JAYVIS010000347.1:0-8397 GCA_043769975.1 Bacteroidota bacterium | reverse complement strand
AAAAAATTTAGATTGTGGTCCACGAGTAGTTACAGAAATTACTCCAGATGTAGCATCACCATATTGTGCAGGTAAACCACCTAAAATAACGTTTACTTGTTCAACACCTTGCTGAGGAACTCCCATTCCACCAATTACTTTAACACCATCTACAAAATAAGTTGTGTTATTTGAACGACCACCTCTTACATTTAAAGAACCACCCTCATCTGCTTGGAAAACCCCCGCAGTTGTTGCAGCAACTGAATTAATATTTTTGGTTGCCATGTTTTGGTATTCTTCACGAGTAACTGTTCCTCCTGATTTAGTATCTGGGTCAATTAAAGGCTCTTGGTAAGCAACAATTTCAACTTCATCAAGCTTTACACCTTCTCCGCTCTCTAAATCAATTGTAATATATGATGTTTTAGATTCAGTAACTGTTACCCCTTTAATTTCTTTAGCTTGATATCCAACATAAACACCTTTTACATCATACTTTCCAGGGTTTAAAGGCTTTATCATAGCGTAACCATCCATATCGGTAGTACCAACTGCTACTTGAACTCCGCCTTGATATGCAACAACATTTGCAAATGGAATTGCTTCACCATTAGTTTTATCTTTTAACAAAACCTTTATAGAGCCTGGCGTTTGAGCCATTAACGCTACACTTGAAATAAAAAGAGTTACGATTGATAGGTAAATTTTTCTTAACATATTGATAGTTTTAAATTAAAGTTCAGTTTATTCGAGCGGATAAATATATAAACCAAAGCTTATTGGTGCAAGTTTTTATGTGTGTTTTTTGTAATAAATTGATACTGTGTATGTTATTTTCCAACTTTTTCGTGTTAAAGGGTGCTAAACTTAACAAGAATTAACACAATATTAAGAAGAAAGGCCGTTTCAACTTTATTTGTTCTATTAAATGGGGGTTAGTTTTTGATAAGTGGTCAATTTAAATCAATAAGTGGTTAAACGATTACAAATTAAAAGATTGGAAGACTACAAATTAACAGATTAAACAAAATTAAACTCTTTTATGATTCATAAAAAAGATTGGAAGATCGAAGATTTAGAGGGTATTAGAGCATACTTATCAAATTTGCAATCTGTAATCTTTTAATTCGTAATTATTACTGTTTGACTTTCGTCGTTTTTTCCTTGTGTTGTTTTGCCGTTTTACGCTTTCCTTGTTTATTAAAAAGTCGTTTAAAAAACGGCTCACGTTTATTTGCTCTTATGGCTTTAGATTTGTTTTTACTGCGCTTCATGCGCTTACGAACTTCTTTAGTTTGTATGCGTTTATGATGGGCTTTTATTTTTTTTTCTTCAGCACGTTTTGCAGCTCTATCTTCTTTCCACTTTTTTTTATCAGCTTTTCGAAGTTTACGTTTGCTTTTTATAGATTGATCCTGCTTTGGAGGGCCGCCACCATCCTGTGCAAGTAATGTGTTTTGAAAAATACAAATAATAAAAAGTGAACTAATGAATCTTAAAAACATAATTTATTTTTTTAAAAATTTTACTTGTAATGAATAACCTCTACCCCAAATTTTCTAAGAAATTCAACACCTTCATCGGTTGGAATTTTTTTATAATCAGCATAACTATGTTTGAAATATACTTTTTTTATACCAGTTGTATAAATTACACGCGCACATGATATACATGGCGAAAGCGTAACATAAAGCGTTGAACCTTCAATAGCGGTGTTATTTTTTACAGCATATAAAATTGCATTTTGTTCAGCATGAAGTGCTAATGAACAACTTCCTTTACTATCTCTTGGGCAACCATCGTGAGGCCATTCAATATCGCAATTATGAGTTCCTGCTGGCGGTCCGTTATAGCCTAAAGAAACAATACGTGTATCCTTGGTTAAAACTGCTCCAACCTGAGCTTTAACGCAATGGGAACGTAATGCTAATTTTTCAGCAAGCTCCATGTAAATTTCATCAAATGATGGCTTCATATTATTTAAATAGTATTGAAAAGTTTTTTTATAAAGTGCGAATATACGGAATTGGAATTACGAAATAAGAGTTAGGTGTTGTGAATATGGGATTATACTTTGCATCATAAATAGAGCTTACTCATAAACTCAGCTTCTTTTTTCTTTTTTTCCTTGACGAAAAAAAGAAACAAAAAAAGTCAAGGACGAAAGCCATATTTTGTTTTTATTCGCTAGGAAAACCTGCCCACTTATTGCTATAAAAACAAAATTTCGCTCCTTTCGTCCACCTCCACCGCATTATTACTAACGTATGCGTTAGATTTAATGCAATGCACAAATACGTTTTTATTGACTTCTAGTAATTTATTTGTAATTTTGTAATAACACATCAGAAAGCCTATTAATATTGAATATTTTAGTTACTGAGGAAACTCAAAATAAAAAATTACTAAACAAAAAAGCCTTGAAAATTCAATATTTTCAAGGCTTTTTTTAATTTAAAAACGACTAGCTATTTACTAATTGCTTACCGAAACGTTTACGTTCGTTTTCATCTAAATATATTTTACGTAAGCGGATAAAAGTAGGCGTAATTTCAACATATTCGTCTCCTTGAATATATTCCATTGCTTCTTCTAAACTGAAATTAATTTTTGGAACAATACGCATTTTATCATCAGTACCAGATGCACGCATATTCGTTAATTGTTTTTCAGTACAAATATTTACAACTAAATCATCAGGACGAATGTGTTCGCCGATAATCATACCTGGGTAAATTTCGTCTCCAGCTTCAACAAAAAACTTACCACGATCTTGTAATTTATCTATTGAATATGCTACTGCAGTTCCTTTATCTTTAGAAATTAATACGCCAGCAATACGGCTAGGAATTGGACCTTTCCAAGGCTCATAATCTTTAAAACGGTGAGCCATAATCGCTTCACCTGCTGTTGCAGTTAAAACATTATTACGTAAACCAATAATACCACGAGCAGGGATTTCAAACTCAATATGAGTTAAATCTCCTTTTGCTTCCATTAGCATTAAACTACCTTTACGTTGAGTTACTAAATCAATTACTTTTGATGCAGATTCTTGAGGAACATCTACTGATAAAACCTCAATTGGCTCACATTTTTTACCGTCAATTTCTTTAACGATAACTTGTGGTTGACCTAATTGTAATTCATATCCCTCACGACGCATTGTTTCAATTAATACAGACAAATGAAGAATACCACGACCAAATACTAAATAAGAATCAGGTGATGGAGTTTCTTCAACTCGCATAGCTAAGTTCTTTTCTAACTCTTTAAATAAACGATCACGTAAGTGACGAGAAGTAACAAATTTACCGTCTTTACCAAAGAAAGGAGAGTTGTTAATAGTAAACAACATGCTCATTGTTGGCTCATCAATTTTCATTGTTGGCATAGCTTCTGGAGTTTCAAAATCAGCAACTGTATCACCAATTTCAAATCCTTCAATACCAGTAAATGCACAAATATCACCCGTTTGAACTTCGGTAACTTTAACTTTACCTAAACCTTCAAACACATATAATTCTTTAATACGAGATTTTTGAATTCTACCATCACGTTTTACAACTGAAACTGGCATGTTTTCTTTAATAATTCCACGAAAAACACGACCAACTGCAATACGACCGATGAATGAAGAATAATCTAAAGAAGTAATTTGAATTTGTAAAGTACCAACACGCTCAGGAGCAGTTGGGATATTTGCTAAAATAGTATCTAATAAATAGGTAACATCTGTTGTAGGTGTTTTATAATCAGGACCCATCCAACCATTTTTACTTGAACCAAATACTGTTGGGAAATCTAATTGATCTTCAGAAGCATCTAAGTTAAAAAATAAATCAAACACTTGATCATGAACTTCATCAGGACGACAGTTTGGTTTATCAACTTTATTTACAACTACAATCGCTTTTTTACCAGCAGCAATTGCTTTTTGAGTTACAAAACGCGTTTGTGGCATTGGCCCTTCAAAAGCATCAACTAATAAAATTACACCATCCGCCATGTTTAATGTACGTTCAACTTCACCTCCAAAATCAGCATGGCCTGGTGTGTCAATGATGTTAATTTTAGTTCCTTTATACATAACTGAAACGTTTTTAGCCAAAATGGTAATACCACGTTCACGCTCTAAGTCGTTGTTATCAAGGATTAATTCACCAGAGGCTTGGTTTTCTCTAAATAAATTACACTGGTGTAAAATTTTATCTACTAAAGTAGTTTTCCCGTGATCGACATGGGCAATAATGGCAATATTTCTAATTTCAGACATGTTTGTTTTTTTAAGGGTGCAAAAGTAGTGAAATTTATCCCGTAAAACAATTTATCTTGCTGAAAATGTAGTAATTGACGTTAAATAAAGGTTAATTTAACCCTTTTGAAGGCTGAAAGTACAATTTATCCGATTTATAAATTGTTATGTTAATTTTGAAAAAATTATTTCTAATCCATTTGAGGTTTTTTAAACACATATTTTACTTCTTAATATTTCTAACAGGAATAATTTCAATTTCATGCGGCCCAAACTCAGAACCAAAAAAAACACAAGTTAAAAAAATTGATAGCCTCCTTTATTTAAATCATTCTGATTCTGCAAAATATGTTGGAATTAATACCTGTAAGTTATGCCATCAAGATATTTACAACACGTACATCAAAACTGGAATGGGAAAAAGTTTTGATGTTGCATCTAAAACTAAATCAGTTGGAGATTATAAGCACGCCGCTATTTATGATAAAATCGGCGACTATTACTACAAATCGTATTGGGAAAAAGAAAATTTACAATTTTTAGAATATCGTTTAAATGGAAAAGACACAATTCATAAACGAATTGAAACAGTAGATTATATTATAGGTTCGGGACAACATACAAATTCGCATATACAATCTGTTAATGGTTATTTAAACCAAATGCCAATGACATTTTATTCGCAAAAACAAAAATGGGATTTACCACCTGGCTTCGAAGATGGGCACAACACGCGCTTTACACGTAAAATTGGATTAGAGTGTATGAGTTGTCATAATAACTATCCTGAATTTGTTTTAGGATCTGAAAATAAATTTACAGCTGTGCCCGAAGGCATAAACTGTGAGCGTTGCCATGGCCCAGGCAGTATACATGTTGCAGAAAGACAAACAGGAACAAAAATTGACACGTCTAAATATATTGATTATAGTATTGTGAATCCAGCAAAATTAAGTATTGACGCTCAGTTTGATATTTGCCAGCGTTGTCATTTGCAAGGAAACACCATATTGAAAGAAGGGAAGTCTTTTTATGATTTTAAACCTGGGATGAAATTGAGTAATTATATGACAGTGTTTTTACCTAAATATAAAAATGCTGATGATGAATTTATTATGGCCTCGCATGCAGATAGATTAAAACAAAGTCAGTGTTTTATTAAATCAATTGAAAAATCAACATTAAACAAAACAAAAACTTTAAAACCATACAAAGATGCGATGACTTGTGTTACCTGCCATAATCCGCATGTGAGTGTGAAAGAAACGAACACAAATGTTTTTAATGATGCGTGTAATAAATGTCATTTTGAAGGGACGGAAATGACTAAAAGGATTGAAGGGACGAAAGGGATAAAAGAGACTGATGGAAGTGAAAAAAAGTTTTGTAGTGACAAACAAGTAATTCAAAATTCAAAATTCAAAATTCAAAACTGTGTTGGTTGTCACATGCCAAAATCTGGCTCAATTGATATACCACATGTTACTGTGCATGATCATTTTATTAGAAAACCAATTACAAAAAAAGATAAACAAGCGCTAAAAGAATTTATAGGGTTGTATGCTATCAACGAAAAAAATCCGAGCTCATACACCAAAGCAAAAGCCTATTTAAATCAATACGAAAAATTTGAGCAAAAGCCATATTACTTGGATAGTGCAGGAACCTATTTGAAAACAAAAACTATTGAAGATTTAAAAAATAATATTCATTTGTTAGTTCAGTTAGAGTTTACAAAAAAGAATTACAACCAAATAATTTTATATGTTAGTAGATTAACAGACCACTATTTATTAAACACAAAATTAATTAAGACTTCATTTAGTAACGAAGATGCATGGACAAGCTACAGAATAGCAGAAGCGTTTTATAACACAAACAATAAAGAGAAAGCCTTAATTTACCTTAAAAAAGCAAATGCACTTGCACCATTAGCATTAGACTTTAAAAATAAACTTGCATCCGCTTTAGCATCAAATGGTTTAGTTGCAGAAGCAGAAAAAGAATATCAAGAATTATTAAATGAATATCCAAAACATGTTTCGGCTTTAACAAATTTGGGATACATCAAATTAACTAAAGGTGATGTTAAAAGTTGCGAACTTTATTATAATAAGGCACTAGCGTTAGATCCTGATTATGAGCCATTGCTTTTAAACCTTGCTGGTTTTTATGCCTACAAAAAAAATTACAAACAATCGCAAAAGTATTTATTACGTTTGTTGAAAAAGAATCCAAACAATCTACAAGCTAAACAAGCCTTAGTACAAATAAATAATTTGATTTAATTATTATGCCAACTATAAAATCAACCACTTACAATATTCATGTTGAACACGCTAGTTTTGATGCGTTAAATAAATTTCTTTCAAAAAAAGAATACACTAAATACATTATTATTTGTGATGAAAACACAAGTCAATATTGTTTGTCAACTTTATTATTTGGTTGCGAAGCATTAACTACAGCCGAAATAATTGAATTAGAAAGTGGTGAAATAAATAAAACAATTGAAACATGTGTTCAGGTTTGGGGAGCTTTAACAGACATTGGAGCTGATAAAAAAAGTTTAATCGTTAATTTAGGCGGTGGTGTTATAAGCGATTTAGGAGGATTTGTAGCCTCAACTTTTAAAAGAGGTATTGATTTTATTAATATTCCAACGACGCTTTTATCAATGGTTGATGCCAGCGTTGGTGGGAAAACAGGTGTTGATTTTGAAGGCATAAAAAACCATATTGGCACAACATACGAACCTAAAGGCGTATTTGTAAATTCATTTTTTATAGAAACATTATCAGAACGTTTAATTAAAAACGGATATGCAGAAATTATTAAAATTGCATTAATAGCAGATAGTGAATTTTGGAAAAAATTAAAAAAATTAAAATCTTATAAAGCGTTTTATTCTGAAAATATCATTTCAAAAGCAATTGAATTAAAAAATACAATTGTAAAAAAAGATTTGCATGAACTGAATTTACGCAAGAGTTTAAATTTTGGCCACAATATTGGTCATGCCTTAGAAAGCTCATTAATAATGCAAAAGAAAGACATCCTGCACGGAGAAGCCGTTGCATTAGGAATGATTGTAGAATCAGAAATTGCTACACACTTAAAATGCCTTTCTAAAAAAGAATTAAAAGAAATATCAGAATATATCCATTCGATTTACAAAAACATAAAACTATCACCTACTACTAAAAAAATGTTGTTAGAATTTTTACTTCATGATAAAAAGAACCAAGGAGAAAAACTGTGTTTTGCATTACCAAAACATATTGGGAATTATGAATTGTGTTGCGATGTGAAAATTGAAGATATAAAAAACATATTATCTGATTATTAAACTGTTAAAGATTGAAACAAAATGACAATGCCGAGCTTAAGACAAAAGCGTTGATTTTGTGCTGAAAAGGCAACGAATAGTCGATATTTAAAGATTTACACTAAAATATAAGTATCTGTAAATCAATCTATTAAAAATATTTAATTACTAAATTTTGTTCTTTCCTCAATTAAATCGGTTCATAATCAAATAAATACACTATATTTGCCACCCTAATTTAAAAAAAAAATAACAATGGAAAAACGCTATGAGACGGTCTTCATTTTAACTCCCGTTTTGTCTGAAGATCAGGCAAAGGAGGCCGCAAAAAAGTTTGAAAAGGTTTTAACAGACCAAGGAGCAAAAATTACACACCATGAAAACTGGGGTCTAAAAAAATTAGCTTACCAAATTCAAAAAAAATCTACAGGATTTTATCACTTAATTGAATACACAGGAAAAGGCAATGAAATTGCTGAACTTGAGTTACAATTTAAACGTGATGAAAGAATCTTAAGATTCTTAACAATCGCTTTAGACAAACACGCTGCAGCTTGGGCTGACAAACGTCGTGGAAAAGCTAAATAAGCAAAGGTTGCTAAGGCTAAAAAAGTAGAAGCATAATTGGTAATTAAAAAAAATTAGAAAAAATGGCTAAAAATGAAGTTCGCTTTTTAAATCCTCCAAAGGTAGAAGCAAAAAAGAAAAAGTATTGCCGCTTTAAAAAGTTAGGCATCAAATACATTGATTACAAAGATCCAGATTTTTTATTGAAGTTTGTAAATGAGCAAGGTAAATTGTTACCTCGTCGTTTAACTGGAACTTCTTTAAA
>JAYVIS010000346.1:0-2187 GCA_043769975.1 Bacteroidota bacterium | reverse complement strand
AAACTTTGCTCCTTTAAATTTCCAAGAAAGTTATGATAATTGTGGCTTATTAACTGGAAATAAAGAACAACAGATTACAGGTGCAATTTTGTGTTTGGATTGCACAGAGGCTGTGATAGACGAAGCAATTCAAAAAAATTGCAATTTAATTATTGCTCACCACCCAATTATTTTTACAGGTATAAAAAAATTGAATGGCACTAATTATGTTGAACGAACAATCATAAAAGCCATTCAAAATAATATTGCAATATATGCTTGTCATACAAATTTAGATAATGTAAAGCATGGTGTTAATTATAAAATAGCTCAAAAAATTGGATTAATTAATACTCAAATATTAGCTCCAAAAAAATCTTTATTAAAAAAATTAGTGACGTTTGTCCCAACGTTACATTTAGAAAATGTTAGAACAGCATTATTTATAGCCGGCGCTGGAAATATTGGTAATTATGAAAATTGCAGTTATGCATTGGACGGAATAGGAAGCTTTAAAGGAAATGAAAATTCAAACCCATTTATAGGAGAAAAAGGATATTTGCATTTTGAAAAAGAAACACGATTGGAAGTCCTTTTTGAAAATTATAAAGAGCAAAATATAATTAGCGCCTTAAAAGAAAATCACCCCTATGAGGAGGTTGCTTACGACCTTTATAATTTAGAGAATTTGAATCATGAGGTTGGTTCAGGATTAATTGGAGAATTACCGATACCGATGTCTGAAATTGATTTTTTGTACCATTTGAAAACTGTTTTTTGCCTAAAAAGTATAAAACATACCAATTTATTGAAAAAAGATATCAAGAATGTCTCACTTTGTGGTGGAAGTGGGAGTTTTTTATTGAAGAGGTCAATGTATTTAAAATCAGATGTTTACATTAGTTCTGACTTTAAGTATCATGAGTTTTTTGATGCCGAAAATAGAATTTTAATTGCTGATATTGGACATTATGAATCGGAGCAATTTACCCCCGAAATATTTTATGAAATTATATCAAATAAATTTCCTACTTTTGCCCTCTATTTAACAGAAATAAATACTAACCCAGTTAATTATTTTTAAACTATGTGCGCTAAAATCAAAGAAAAAGTTGATGCATCTATCGAAGGAAAACGTCGTGCTTTATATGAATTACAAATTATCGACTCTAAAATAGATCGTATACGTACAATTAGAGGTGAATTACCTTTAGAGGTTCAAGATTTGGAAGATAGTGTTGCTGGCCTAGAAACTCGTGTTACTAATTTATCTGATGAGTTAAAAGAATTACAAGATCAAATTATTGAGAAAACTGAATCTATTAAAGATTTCAAAGCAAATATTAAAAAGTACGAAACTCAACAAGGTAAGGTTCGTAACAACCGTGAATACGATGCTATTACAAAGGAAATTGAATTTCAAAATTTAGAGATTCAATTAGCAGAAAAACGTTTGAAAGAATATAAATTTGGTGTTGAGCAAAAATCTGAAATAGTTGAAAAATCTCAAATTGATTTCTCTGAAAGAAAAAAAGATTTGAAATTAAAGAAATCTGAATTAGATGAAATCATTACTGAAACTGAAAAGGAAGAAAAAGATTTAGTAAAGGCATCTGAAAAAGCTGGTGAAGCTATTGAAGATCGTTTGGTAAATGCTTATAGAAGAGTTCGTTCAAATACTCGTAACGGCCTAGCTGTTGTTCCAGTTGAGCGTGATTCTTGTGGAGGTTGTTTCAATAAAATTCCACCACAAAAACAATTAGATATCAAAATGAATAAAAAGATTTTAGTTTGCGAACACTGTGGTCGTATTATGGTAGATCCAAATATCATTTCAACTGAAGAATAATTAAAAACAGTTTATAAAATTAAAAAGCTCCAATTAATTGGAGCTTTTTTTGTTTTAAATAAATACTGAGCAATCTTAGATGAAATAACTATTTGTTAGATGCAAATGGCAACATTTTTTTCTTCAAGCATTTTCTTCAAATTTATTAACGCATAACGCATTCTTCCTAATGATGTGTTTATGGAAACATTCGTCATTTCTGATATTTCTTTAAAGCTCATATCATAATATGTTCGCATAATAACAACCTCTTTTTGTTCTGCTGGTAATTCATTCACAATTGAACGAATTTGCTTCTTAAATAGCCTTGATTCTTCCGTATCTTTAGTTGATGTGTTTTGTTCTGGTATAATGTCAAA
>JAYVIS010000345.1:0-10661 GCA_043769975.1 Bacteroidota bacterium | reverse complement strand
CAACATTATTTGGAGTATAATAAGTCCAATATGTTCTTTTAACTTCGAAAGGTATATTGTTAGGAAACTCAGCAACAGTGATATAGCCAAGACTTGATGACCCTATAGAATTTAATTCTAATATATGGGGATAATCAAACGTATCATTTAATGCAAGGCTCATATCTAGGTTACTACTTAAGCAAATTTAATAAAAAAATCATGATTTTTAATTTAATTTTCTGTCTAATAACATAACATTATGATTAAAAATTGGTAATACAAAAATTCGCTTCCAAACCAATAAATTCAATTATTTACATCAATAAATTGTTATTATCGCAAAAGGGGTTTAAGAATTAGTAGCTGTTTTTATTCTTCTTATGTTAATTACTATTTTGAATTTCATTATATGAAAATGGCTTGGATAATATTTCACCACTTTCTATTTTATAAATAGCATCGCAATATTTTAAAGTTTGAATGCGATGGGCAACAATTATTATTGTTAAATCTTTATGAGTAATGTCATTAATTGATTCTGTCACCATTTGTTCAGTTTCAACATCTAAAGAGCTTGTTGCTTCATCAAAAATTAGAATTTTCCCCCCATGGTAGAGTGCTCTTGCGATTGCAATCCGTTGTCTTTGCCCACCAGATATTTTAATTCCCTTTTCGCCAATTTCTGTATTAACACCATTTTCTAAATTCTTAACAAATTCTTGTAATTGTGATTGCTCAATGACTCTAGCTAACAAATCATGATCTATATTTTCTAATGGAATTCCAAAAGCAATGTTTTCCATTACAGTACTATCCAATAATGTAACATTTTGAGGAACATAACTTACTAAATTATACCAAAGATGTAAATTTGAATTTTCAATTTTAACACCATCAACATAAATCCCCCCACTTGTTTCTTCATAAAGGCGCAGTAATATATTTAACAGAGTTGTTTTGCCGGCACCAGAAGATCCAATTATTCCTATTGTGTGTCCAACAGGGATACTTAGATTTATATTATTTAAAATATTATCACCATCTGCTTTAAATTTAAATGAAAGGTTCTTAATTTCTAATTTTTCTTTAAATAAAATATTTCCTTTTTTAATATTTCTTGGATTTTCGGTTTCACTCTCCTCATTGTCTGAACTACTAAAATATTGAAATACTTGAGAGCTTGCCTTAATATAATTTGCAGATAAAATTATTTTATTCATTGAAGGAATAACTCGATATGCCGCAATTGTAAAGATTATAAGAAATTGTGAAAGTGTATTAAGGTCTTTATTTAATAAGTATCCGGAAATAAAAATTGAAAAAATAGCTATTACAGCAACTGTTTCAACAATTTTCGGCGAGAATGAATTCATAACATAAATATCTGCCAACGATTTACTATAACTATCTACCGTTCGTTTATATTGAGGTTTAAAAAATTCCTTTTTATCAAAAACAATCATTTCACGAAATGCTTCCATAGACTGAAGACCTAGCTTAAACATAGTAACACCTTCTTCATCCCTTTTTTTGGAAATTTCTTCTAATTTCTTTTTATAGATTTTATTATAAAAAAACAAAAATGGAACCGTAAATAATATAAGTGACCAAAATAAGATAGGATCATAAATTGTAATTGCACAAATTATTAATGCTAATATGAATAATTCACTCAAAATAGTAATAAAAGGCATAATCACATATAGAATAAGTTCAAAAGGCATTTGGGTAAAATTCCTTAATAAAACAGCCGTATTGTTTTCTGAATGAAAACTGTATGGTTTATTAAGATATGATTTATATTTTTCAAAAGAAAGCTGACTCGCAAGACTAAATGCAACTTTTGTCTGAATTTTAGTGATAAAAAGAATAATAACGTTTTTTAAAATAAAAATGGAAGTAATAAAGCAAAATAAAAAAAGAACGAAACTCACATTACTTGTAAAATGAAATGTTTCAAATAAAAAAGAAGCGTATTTGTTGTTTTGAATATACGTAGGCTCAACAACAACTTTAACAATTGGAAAAAGCACAACTAAACCAAATATTTCAAAAACAGAGGAAATTAAATAAATTGGAATTAGTTTGATAATTGACTTTAAAACATAATTGGGTAAATTATTTTTAATTTTCTTATAGGTATCAGTTATAAAAGATGTTTTTATATTCATTACAAGTCCATTTTAAAACCTCATTATTAATAATTCTAAACCCACAACTTTTTGAAGTTTTACTCCAAATTCAATTAACCTGACCATCATAGCAAATATAACTTTAATCTGTATAAAAGCCTATACAATAAATCAGTTGATTGCACTTTTTACGGTTTTTTTCACAAAAAATTCATAGATTATATTTCCAATAAAAACAGAGAAAATCAACATATAAGGATCTGCAAAATACTTAATACGATACTCCACAAAAAACAAAACATTCACGATTATAACACCAATAACCCATGCAAGAGAAAATAAAATACCTTTATTCCTAAATATTAATCTCCTCTTAATAATCACAAAAAAGCTAAACATAAAAAAACCTAAATGAATGAAAAACATTGAAAAACTAAACTTTAAATAATCAAAGTTATATGGCATAAAAAAAATTGCAACCTTTTTAAACAGTAATTTTAACTCCTTACTGAAATTATTTTTTATCCAGTTATTGGCAATATTTGTCTGTGCAGCATTTTGTTCAAGTTCACTCATTGCATCAAAACCAGGGATGATTTTCCGCTCATAAATATATCCTTCACTTCCTTTTAAATCAACTGTTCCATCCCAAGACCCTTTTGCCAATTCATAGTGTCCCCACATAAAGGCATCAGCTCTATTTGTGTAAAATATTTTATTGAAATACTTATAATTAGTAGAGAAAATAAAACTTTGGGAGATTAAAAAAACAATAGAAAATATTCCAATAAACTTCCAACTTGCATTATTTGAATTGATTCCTTCCCTTTTTGTTTGAATCAAAACGTATAATCCAAAAACAAATAATACAATAAGAGTTGGTATTAAAGATTGGGGTCTTAATAAAACACCCAAAGTTACCATTAGTGATATTGCTAAAAAAACAAATGAGTTGTTTTTTACTTGCTTCAATACTAACTTCAACAAAAAAGAAATCCCAATAACAGAAAATGGGAGACAAATGTTTTCATAAAGCGGTATGCAACCCATATAAATGAGTGTGGAAGGAAATATCAAATAAACACCAGTAGTAATGTTTAATAAGTTTTGATTTACGATGCCAATTCCTTTAGATAAAAACATAAAAAATGGAATCGATAATAAATAAAAAAATAATGTAATGTAGTTTACTAAAATGGCGTAAGTTTTATAATATGTGTTTGATTTATCAACCTGTTCATTAATCCCACTAATATCACTTTCTTTAAGATTTGAAAAATAGCAATATATGTTTTGATATATATAATGTAGTCCAATGTTTAATAATGGACGATTTGAACTTAATTTATAACTAATGCTATCATTACTTTCTATTGTTTTAACTAATCCACGACCATTTCGCAAATTATAGGCTCTTCTGGCCAAGTCGGGCTCATCATTATTAATTTCTTTTTTAAAGGATAACGAGAATTTTAAATCTTTACTACCTTCCTTTAAATATCCAAAACAGGAAACAAAAATTTTGATAATAATACAGCAAACTAAAAAATATTTAGATAAATTACTTAAACTCATTAATTTATTTTAGCTTTAATTTCTAAATTAATTTGATTATTTCATAGTATTATTTAAGAAACAAACAATGGAGCTCATTTTCGCTACACATAACAAAAATAAGGTAATAGAGGTGAAAAGCCTAATAAATCAAAACATTAATCTGTTAAATTTAAGTGATATTAATTTTACAGACGACATTAATGAAACCGCTACAACCCTTGCAGGAAATGCATTATTGAAAGCGCAAACCATTTTCAAAAAAACAAACATCAATTGTTTTGCTGATGACAGCGGTCTTTTGGTTGACGCGCTAAATGGTGAACCTGGTGTTTATAGCGCTAGGTATGCTGGTGAACAAAAAAATGATGAAGATAATATTACTAAAATATTAAGTAAACTGCAGGGAACCGAAAACAGGAAAGCTCAATTCAAAACGGTATTAGCACTAATTATAAATGGGAATGAATTTTTATTTGAAGGCACCATGCATGGCACAATTACCTATGAAAAAATGGGGCTTAATGGTTTTGGATATGACCCAATATTTATGCCAAAAGGTTATTCAAAAACATTTGCTGAATTAACCCTCGAAGAAAAATCAAAAATATCTCATAGAGCATTAGCTTTAAATAAAATGATAGATTTTATAAATTCAATTTGAAATTTATTTCATCCATTTCTCATACCACATTTGAAACATGAGTAAATACCATATTTTTACGCCAAATTCCTTCTTCCCACTAAAAAAATCATTCTTAATTTTTTGAATAAAATTGAGATCAAATATATCTTGTTGACTTATATTTTCATCGCTCAAATAATAAAACACCTGATCTTTTAAATCAGTTGTCAACCAATTTTCAATAGGAATAGCAAAACCCATTTTTGGCCTGTCCATCATTTCTTTTGGAATATATTGATGAACTATTTCTTTTAAAATATACTTTTTGTTTCCATTAAAATATTTAAAATGATCTGGCAATTGAGCGGCCCATTCAATAATACGATGGTCTAAAAAAGGCTCTCTCCCTTCTAAACTAACCGTCATGGAGGCTCTGTCAACCTTTTGTAATATATCATCAACTAAATAAGTTTGATAATCAATGGCCATCATATAGGCTAATGAGGTTTTATGTTCCTCTTTTAAATCTTCACTTAAATAAGCTGTATGTAAAGTTTCGAAGTTGTCTTTTAAAAGGTTCTTTAATTGATTTTCATCATATTGCCTACTCAAACTCAACATCATGTTTTTATGTGAAGGGTCTTTTAAAAGTGATTTTAGTTTTTCGTAACGGTTATAAAAATTATATTTATTTTTTAAAATAGGGATTTTATTTGCAGAAATTAAATTCATTGCTTGAGAGCCTCCTTTTCTTATAAATGAAGGAATACTATTGAGTTTCTTTCCATATTTCATCATATAATCATACCGATTATATCCGGCAAAAATCTCATCTCCAGCATCAGCACTTAATGCAACTGTTACTTGCTTACGAGCCATCTTACAAACTAACGTTGTAGGTATTGCACTGCTATCAGCAAACGGTTCATCATAATAATATGGCAAATCATTAATTAATTCTAAAGCCTCTTTCTGTGTACATTCATATTCATAATGTTCTGTACCTAAATGCTTAGCAACGGCCTTAGCAAATGGCGCCTCATTTAATCCTATGTCTGGAACAGCAATGGTAAATGTTTTTAATTTTTCAGACCTGTCTTTTTGAAGTATTGCTGTAAGACAAGCGCTATCATAACCACCACTTAAAAAGACACCTACCGGAACATCTGAAACCATCCGATAATCAAATGCTGATTGCAAAATTTTCTCAGTTTCAATTTTCGCATCTTGGAATGAAATCTTTAGTTTGGGTTTATTATAAGCATCGTAAACATCCCAGTACTTAAAAATATCAATAGATAAATTAGGGATATTAAACTTTAAATAATGGCCAGGTTTTAACTTATAACAATTATTGAAAATGCAATGAGGCGTTGGAACATTACCGTATTGCATAAAAGCAGCCACTGCATTTATATTTATTTCTTTCCTAAAATGAGGGTGTTTATGAAATGCTTTTAATTCAGATGCAAATAAAAACAATCCTTCATGCCAATAATAAAAAAAAGGCTTTATTCCTGCCCTATCTCTCATGCAAAAAATTTGATCATTATTTTGATCATAAATTACAAAAGCAAACATCCCAATAAATTTTTCAACACAAGCAATTCCCCACTCTTCAAAAGCATGTAAAATCACCTCCGTATCTGAATGCCCTTTAAATATATGCTTCAGATCAACAAGTTCTTTTTTAATTTCTTTAAAATTATATACTTCGCCATTATACGTAATCCATAAATGGTTAAATTGCATAGGTTGTTTACCTGTTTCTGTTAAATCAATAATAGATAATCGCCTGTGTCCTAAACCAACTTGACACTTTTTTGCTTCCAAAAATTGATATCCTGAATCCTCAGGCCCTCTGTGGTGAAGTGTATCTGTCATAGACTTTAAAATCTCTTGAGAAGACTTTTCATTACAATCTATAAAACCTGAAATACCACACATAAGCGTTTGTTTAACAGTTTCTAAATTAACAAAAAATATAATAGGATTTATTAAAACATAATTTTGGGCGTGCCCCAGCAAAAGAGGCAGGCTGGGTAAGGCTTTTCATTACAAGTCCTCGCTTCCTTCGTCGCTGTGGGCTTTCCATTTCAATCCTTCACGCAAACAAAAAAACTAATGCATTTTTCAACATAATAAATCCTTTTATAATCCAAAAAATATTAAATTTATAACTCAAATTTAACCTCAACTTTTATGAATTTTCAAAACTATACACATACTGTTACAAATCGTTTTATTCGTTATGCGAAAATAGACACACAATCAAACCCTGAATCAACTACTTGTCCAAGCACTGAAAAACAAAAAAACTTAGGTAAAGTATTGCTTGAAGAACTTTTAGAAATGGGGATTTCTGATGCAGAAATGGATAACTTTGGCTATGTATATGCAACCATTCCGAGTAATACATCAAAAAAAGTTCCAGTAATTTGTTTTTGTTCGCACATGGATACATCTCCAGATTGTAGTGGTGAAAATGTTAATCCGATTTTACATACCAACTATAACGGAACCGACCTTATACTTCCAAATGATAAAACTCAAATTATTAAATTCATAGAACATCCTGCTTTAGCTCAACAAATAGGGAATACTATTATTACTGCAGATGGCACAACCTTATTAGGAGCTGATAATAAAGCTGGTTTAGCGGAGATTATGGACGCAGCAAATTTTCTAATTAAACATCCAGAAATTAAACATGGTCCAATACGTTTACTGTTTACTCCAGATGAAGAAGTTGGAAGAGGGACCGAAAACGTAGATATGAAAAAATTAGGCGCAGAGTTTGGTTATACTATGGATGGCGAAACAGTAGGTCATATTGAAAATGAAACATTTAGTGCGGATGCTGTTAGCATTATTATTAAAGGTTTTCCAACGCATCCTGGCTTTGCGAAAAACAAAATGCAACATGCCATAAAAATCGCAGCAGAAATTGTAAATAAAATTCCAAAAGATAAAACACCTGAAACGACAGAAAAAAAGGAACCTTTTATGCATCCAACATCTATTAATGGTGGATTAGAGCAAGTTGAAATAAAATTTATTATCAGAGCTTTTGACACACCTACTTTAATTTTATTGGAAAAAGAATTAGAAGAAATAACAAAATCGGTTTTATCTAATTACGCAAAATGTTCTTATGAATTTAATGTTTCCGAACAATACCGCAACATGAAAGATGTTTTAGCAACTTGCCCTCATGTTGTTGATTATGCTTTAGAAGCAATACAACGAACTGGAGTTACACCAATTTTATCAAGTATAAGGGGTGGAACGGATGGTTCTAGATTATCTTTTATGGGATTACCTTGTCCTAATATATATGCTGGGGAACATGCATTTCACAGTAAACAAGAATGGATCAGCGAAAAGGATATGCAATTAGCAACACAAACCATTGTTCATTTAGCAATGATTTGGGAAGAAAATAGTTAAATCTATTTTTTATTATTTATTCTAATTACTTCAGCTAAAGATTTAACAGCGCGTTCGTGTTTTCTCACAAACGGGTTTGTTGTATCCCAAACATAACCAGCTAAAACAGAACAAATCTGTTTTTTAAAATCAGGATTTATATCTTTTGAAAAAAAGATGTCGTGTAAATCACCGTCGTACCATCCCATTACATAAGTTCTAAAAACATCAACACCTTTCATAGTTGGATTTACAAACTCTTCCTGCCAATCTATTTCTTCTCCATTTAATTTACGTACAACTAAGTTTGCCGCTTTTTGACTTGAAGCAGTGGCTAATGTTACCCCACTCGAAAACATAGGATCTAAAAATTCAGTCACATTTCCAGTTAATACAAATCCTTCTCCAAAAAATTGCTCGGTTGTAACACTCCAACCTTCCAAAACTTTTGGCTCAAAAACAAATTCTTGATCGCTAAAACGTTCTTTTAAATGAGGTTCCGAATTAATTAAAAAACGTAATTGTTCTTCGTTAGTTTTATCTTTATGTTCATCAAAAAATTCAGGACTTGAAACAAATCCTAAAGAAGATACACCTGTAGAAAAAGGTATAATCCAAATCCATGTTTTTGGTTGATGTACTAATACTAAGATTCTGTTAGGCTCAATATATTTTGATCTGTTTGGATCATTAATGTGAGCAAACATTGATTTACGAGGAGGCAAATTACTTGGTTTATCTAAATTAAATAAACGAGGAATTACTCTTCCATAACCGCTACTATCAATAATAAACTTAGCTTTTATTTGATAAGTTTTGCCTGTTTTATCTATTACTGTAGTAGTAGAATTTTGGCCTTCAAATTTTATATCAGTTACTGTAGTTTCAAACTCAACAGCTACTCCTTTTCTAATTATTTCTTGTGCTAAAGTATTATCAAAATCCCCACGAGGCACTTGCCATGTCCAATTGTATCCTTCGGTAAATTGTTCAGTGAAATTAAAATCACAAAATTCCTCACCTCTAACAAACTTAGCCCCAAATTTTTCTTGAAATCCTTTTGCTTTAACTGCATCTAATAATTCAGCTTCTTCCAAAGCTTCCATGCAACGAGGCAATAAACTTTCTCCAATTACAAAACGAGGAAATTTTTCCTTTTCAACTACTAATATTTTTAAACCAGATTTATTTACAATACCTGCCGCAACAGAACCAGCTGGTCCAGCGCCAATAATTAAAACATCTACATTTTTAACCTCCATCGAAAAATTATTTTAATACAGTAAACAAAATTAGTATAAAGAAGTTAAACTAATTTTTAAACATTTTCAAAAAACTACCAAGCTTTTCCTTCAATTCTGTTCGCGCAATAATTTTATCTAAAAATCCATGCTCTAAAACAAACTCAGCAGTTTGAAATCCTTTTGGTAAATCTTTTCCAATGGTTTCTTTTACAACACGTGGGCCAGCAAACCCAATCAAAGCTCCTGGTTCTGAAATATTTAAATCACCTAACATTGCATAACTAGCAGTAACTCCACCGGTTGTAGGATCCGTACATAAGGATATGTAAGGAATTCCAGCCTTATCCATTAAAGACAACTTCGCTGCTGTTTTAGCCATTTGCATTAAAGAAAATGCAGCTTCCATCATTCGTGCTCCGCCAGATTTCGAAATAATTAATAAAGGAGTTTTAGTTTTTAAACAAAAATCAATAGCTCTAGAAATTTTCTCACCAACAACGCTTCCCATTGACCCTCCAATAAAGCCAAAATCCATACAACAAACTACCAAGTCATACCCATTTACTTTTCCGTAACCGCTCCTTAAAGCATCCTTTAATCCCGATTTTTTAATAGTATCTGTTAATCTATCAGTATATTTTTTTGTGTCAGTAAATTCCAAAGGATCTCCACTAACTAAATTTTCATTTAATTCAGTAAATTGGTTGTCATCAAATATTATTTCGAAATATTCAGCACTTCCAATTCTTTCATGATGACCGCAGTCTATACAAACATGTTTATTAGCGTTGTGTTCTTGAGCCGTGTGAATTTTTTTACATGCAGGGCATTTATACCACAAGCCTTCTGGAGTCTCTCTTTTCTCAGTAGTGGTAGTTGTGATGCCTTCTTTTAATCTTTTAAACCAACCCATTTATTTTAAGTTTTAAGTTATTGCGTTCAAGTTTTTAATGTAAAAAAACATCATTAAAAACTAACAACTGTTATCTATGCTACTGTTATTGATTTATCCAAGTAAACATCTTGAATTGTATTTAACAACTCAACACCTTCTTTCATCGGTTTTTGAAAAGCTTTTCTTCCAGAAATTAAGCCCTGTCCACCACCACGCTTATTAATAACAGCAGTAGTAACTGCTTCAGCTAAATCAGATTCCCCTTTACTTTCTCCACCACTATTAATTAAACCAACTTTACCCATGTAACAATTTGCTACTTGGTAACGACATAAATCAATTAAATGATCAGTTGTTAATTCAGAATAAACTTTCGGGTGAGTTTTACCATGACCAACAGCTAAATATCCACCGTTTTTATCCGACATTTTTTGTTTAATAATATCTGCTTGTATTGTTACTCCTAAATGATTTGCCTGAGCTGATAAATCAGCCGCTGTATGATAATCAACACCATCTTTTTTAAATGCGCTATTACGTGTATAACACCATAAAATAGTTGCCATTCCTAATTGATGTGCTCTTTCAAAAGCTTTTGCAACCTCAACAATTTGTCTATTTGATTCTGCAGAGCCAAAATAAATGGTCGCGCCAACGGCCACAGCACCCATATTCCAAGCATCTTCAATTGTCCCAAACATGATTTGATCAAATTTATCAGGATAAGAGATAAACTCATTATGATTAATTTTAACAATAAAAGGGATTTTGTGCGCATACTTTCTCGCAACAGATGCTAA
>JAYVIS010000344.1:0-5405 GCA_043769975.1 Bacteroidota bacterium | reverse complement strand
TGTTCAAATCAAAAAAAGTTTGAAAAAAACATTGTTTATGAAGGTTATGTTTATGATAGTATTGGAGGCTCTCCTTCTTCAGGTATTTTAGTTTCATTAGCCGCATGTGTTCCTCGTGATGGTAGAAATTTTTGTCAAATTTTTGGATTTGGTAGCTCAATAACCGATATTACAGGTCATTTTAAGATAGGCGAAAAGCAAGCAAGGTCTGGGAGATATTTTTTGGATTGTGAGGGTAATCACAATATGACCACTTTTCCTGACATTAAGAATATTGTTTTGTACCGAAGGCATTAAAAATAGGTTATAATTGAAAGGTGAATAATATTCTGTTTAACTAACTAATTGCTTTCTTTTGCCATTCTATATTGCTATAAATAAGGATTTTATTATCTTTAATCCCTATGTTTTATTCCTTGTACTCTTTTTTTCAAAAACGTAAGTTATTTTTCGGCTTACTTATTTTTTTAATTTGTGGTATTTTGGGATTTTATGCCTCAAAAATTAAATTGGAGGAAGACATCACGCGCTTTGTTCCGCAAGATAAAAATTCGAAAGCCATAAATTCTATTTTAGATAATTTAAAATCAAAAGATAAATTAGTTGTTCATTTTACAGCAAACAACCCAAATTCAATTGATAGTTTAATTGAAAAAAGTGATTCGTTTTATGAAGCCCTAGTTTCAAAATTAGCGAGTACAGATTATAATGATATTATTTTCAAAATTTCGGATGATCGAATAGGGCAGATTTATGATTTGTTTTATCATAATCTTCCACTGTTTTTAGAAGAACAAGATTATGCTAGGATTTCAAATTTAATTTTGAAAGATAGCATTGATGCCACGCTTAAAAAAAGTTACGATGTTCTGCTTTCGCCATCTGGTATGGTTTTAGGGAAATATATTACCCGCGACCCTTTAAATTTTACACCCATTGCTTTAAAAAAATTACAAGCCGTTCAATTAGATGATAATTTTGAAACCTATAACAATCACATTGTTACAAAGGATCACCTGCATACCTTTATTTTTATTACCCCAAAAAATCTTCCTAATCAAACAATAGCCAATAAACATTTAATAGAAACAGTTGATAGTTTGTCAACCGCATTAACAAGTCAATCTGTGTTAATCGAAAACTTTGGTGCATCCGTTGTAGCATCTGGTAATGCCACACAATTGCAAAAAGATACCATGCTCACCTTGAGTATTGCAATTATATCAATTGCATTATTGTTAGGACTTTACTTCCGAAACATATCAGTTACACTTTTCATCATGTTGCCAGTTGGCTTTGGCGTTTTGTTTTCTTTAGCCTTTTTATTTTTATTTAAAGGTGTTGTATCAGCCATTGCTATTGCAGCAGGAGCAGTTGTTTTAGGAATAGCAATAAATTATTCCTTACATTTTTTTACGCATTACAAACATCATAAAAATGTAAGTACGGTTTTAAAAGATTTAACTATGCCAATGCTGATTGGATGTACAACAACCGTTGGCGCATTTTTGAGTTTGTTGTTTGCTAAGTCTGAAGCCTTGCATGATTTTGGTTTGTTTGCTGCATTTTCTTTGATTGGTGCCATGTTATTTTCAATCATCGTTTTACCTCATTTATTAGCATTTGGTTTACGAAAAACTAAAAAAAATCTTGATGAATTAGAATCGCATAGTCCTTCTTTTATTGATAAAATAACGGCCTATAAGTTTGATGAAAATAAAGTTATTGTTATTTCAGCATTTATAGTGACAATTGTTTTTGCTTGTTTTGCAGGCAATGTTGGTTTCGAAAGTGATATGAATAAAATGAGTTTTATGACTGATAAAACTCGGCTTGCCGAAAAACATTTAGATGAGGTTAATAATTTTGCTGCTCGATCAGTATATGTTTTTAGTAGTGGCAAAAATTTAAGCGATGCTTTAGAAGTAAATAAAAAAGTTTCGGAAGTATTAATGAAATTTAAAAATGAAGGAACTATTAAAAAGTTTTCTTCTATCAATGGCTTATTTATTTCTGATAAAGAGCAAGAAATTCGAATCAAACGCTGGAATCAGTTTTTTACGCAACAAAAAAGAGACTCAATCAAATTACATTTAAAGACTTTGGGTTTAAATTATAAATTTAGAGAAACAGCATTTCAATCTTTTTATAATGTTTTAGATACTCGGCCAATAGCTTTATCTAAAGCCGATTCGGACACATTAAAACAACTAGTGTTTAAAGAATGGATTGGAAATGTTAATGGTAAACCATCTATCATTAATCATATTAAAGTGGATGCTGCAAATCGTCATTTAATTTATGAAGCCTTTGCTGATAACCCAAATATTACAGTTTTTGATAAGCAAAATTTGACTGCAAAATTTGTTGAGGTTATTAGTTCTGATTTCAATACGATTTTAATGATTACAGCCCTTTTAGTTTTTGGGTTTATGTTGTTAAATCACGGAAGAATAGAATTAGCAATTATTAATTTTTTACCCATGTTTGTTAGTTGGCTTTGGATATTGGGCATTATGGGTTTAGTGGGAATGAAGTTTAATATCATTAATATTATCATCTCAACTTTTATTTTTGGTTTAGGTGACGACTATAGTATTTTTATTATGGATGGTTTATTAAATGATTATAAAACAGGTAAAAAAAGTCTTAATTCATTTAAATCCTCTATTTTACTTTCAGCTTTAATTACAATTATCGGAATAGGTGTAATGGTTTTCGCAAAACATCCAGCCCTTCAATCTATTGCCTTAATTGCTATTATAGGAATGATAAGCGTCGTATTTATTTCATTTATTGTTCAGCCTTTATTAGTTAATTGGCTTATATTAAATCGTAAAAAAAGAGGATTACATCCATATACATTAAAATACCTTGCTATTACTGCGCTAGGCTTTACAGGCTTTGTAATTGGTTCAATATTTATTACCATTTGTGGTATTATTTTATTTTCTGTGTTTCCAGCCAAAAAAAGTACACGTAAATTATTATTTCATTACATCATCATGTATGCGTTTCGTTTTTCTTTGAGTTGTTTTATAAATACCAAAAAAACAATTATAAACATTCATAATGAAACTTTCAAAACGCCCGCTGTTATTGTAGCAAATCATCAGTCGCATATTGATTTATCAATGACTTTGCAATTAAACCCAAAAATTATTGTTTTCACAAATGAATGGGTTTATAATTCTATTTTTTACGGAAAAATTGTTCGCATGGCTGATTATTATCCGATTTCTGAAGGGTATGAAAATAGCCTTGAAAAATTGCAAGCGTTGGTAAAAGATGGCTATTCTATATTGATATATCCTGAAGGTACACGAAGTATTGATGGAGAAATTTTGCGTTTTCATAAAGGTGCTTTTTTATTAGCAGAGCAATTAGGTTTAGATATTATTCCTCTTTTAATTCATGGCGCCGGTGATGTAGTAACTAAGAATGATTTTTTAATTAAGGATGGTCAATTAACTGTGAAGTTTTTAGAACGAATAAAAGTTGGCGATACTTCGTATGGTAAAACCTATCAAGAAAAAACAAAAGGCATTTGTGCATTAATGCGAAAAGAATATGATTTATTACGACATGAAATTGAAACAGTTGATTATTTCCGTTCTCGATTAATTAATAATTATATTTTCAAAGGACCTGTTTTAGAATGGTATTGTCGCATTAAAACGAAACTAGAGAATAATTATTCTTTATTTGAAAGTTTAATGCCAAAGGTAGGTAAGATTGTGGATGTTGGTTGTGGTTATGGCTTTTTACCTTACATGTTAATGTTTAAGAGCAAGAACAGAATTATTTTGGGAGTTGATTTTGATGATGAAAAAATTGAAGTTGCAACTAATTGTGTAAGTAAAACTGATAATTTATCTTTTGCAGTTGGAGATGTGACCAATTACGAAATGCCTTTTGCTGATGGGTTTATTATAAGCGATGTATTGCATTATTTAAAAGAAGATCAGCAGATTCAAGTAATAGAAAATTGCGTTAATAAATTAAATAAAGGAGGCGTTTTAGTTATAAGAGATGCAGATAAAGATATCACAAGTCGCCAAAAAGGCACGTGGTACACTGAGTTTATGAGTACTAAAGTTTTTGGGTTTAATAAAACAAAAACAGATGGTTTACATTTTGTAAGCGGTACAACTATTAAAAACACATTACAACGTTTTTCTCAATTGCAAATAGAAGTTATTGATAATACAAAATTGACTTCTAATATTATATATGTAGCACGACATATATAATATTATATTTTAATTATTTTCTAGCCATTACTTTTTGAGCAGCTTCAATAATATTAATAGTATCTAACCCATATTTCGTCATTAACTGATCTGGTGTCCCACTTTCTCCAAAACTATCATTCACAGCCACAAATTCTTGAGGAGTTGGAGTATTTCTGGATAATAATTGTGCAACACTATCTCCTAAGCCACCGTTCATTTGGTGTTCTTCAGCAGTTACAACACATTTTGTTTTAGCTATCGATTTTAATATGGCTTCGTTATCTAAAGGTTTAATTGTATGTATGTTTATGATTTCAGCAGAAATACCCATCTCAGCTAATTTTTCGCCAGCTTCAATTGCTTTCCAAGTTAAATGACCAGTTGCAATAATTGTAACATCTGTGCCTTCATTTAATAGGATTGCCTTTCCAATTTCAAATTTTTGATTATCAGGAGTAAAGTTAGGAACAGTTGGACGACCAAAACGTAAATAAACTGGTCCGTGATAATCTGCAATAGCAATAGTTGCAGCTTTAGTTTGATTATAATCGCAAGGATTAATTACTACCATATTCGGTAGCATTTTCATTAATCCAATATCTTCTAAAATTTGGTGTGTCGCTCCATCTTCACCTAATGTTAAACCTGCATGTGATGCGCAAATTTTCACATTTTTATCAGAGTAAGCAATACTTTGACGGATTTGATCGTAAACTCGGCCAGTACTAAAATTAGCAAATGTACCAGTAAATGGAATTTTACCACCTATTGTTAAACCAGCTGCAATACACATCATATTAGCTTCTGCAATACCTATTTGAAAAAAGCGTTCAGGATTTTCTGCTTTAAATGCATCCATTTTTAATGAACCAATTAAATCAGCACATAGTGCTACAACATTTGGGTTTGTTTTTCCTAATTCAGATAAACCTGCTCCAAATCCTGATCTTGTATCTTTTTTCTCAGTATATGTGTATTTTTTCATAGTGTAGTGGGTGTTGTAAAACTCGAGCGCTAAACTACAAAAACAATTAATTTTATTATTCTGTAAATTCTGATTTATGTCAGATGTTATAATAACTTTTGCACAGTTTTATAATGGTTGTTCAAAAAAGATGGATTACTAAAATTATAAAGCCAATTCAATTGATGGATCCCAATAATGATTTT
>JAYVIS010000343.1:0-3321 GCA_043769975.1 Bacteroidota bacterium | reverse complement strand
GCACGAATTACTTCACGAGCAATTTCTAATTCTCTTTCTAACATTTCAGGTGTAACACCTTCTTTATCTAATGCTACTGGAGCCATTGCTGCAGCTTGCATTGCAACATTACGTCCAACTTCATTATCTACATCTTTGTTGAAACCAACAATTACAGAAACTCTGTTTCCTGGGTGAATGTAAGCAGAAACTTTTTCAGCTGAAATAGCTTCAAAATATCCAATTTCAATTTTTTCTCCAATTTTACCACATTGCTCCATAAATTTATCACCAACTGTAATATCATTGTTGTATGGTAATGTTAAAATTTCTTCTTTTGTTTTTGCGTTTTTTTCTAATGCAATAGTTGCAATAGATTCAGCAAAAGCAATAAAATCTGCATTAATAGCAACGAAATCAGTTTCGCAGTTAACCCAAATTAATATTCCTCTTTTGTTATCAGCAGATGTTTTTGCTAAAACAACTCCTTCTTTAGAATCTCTGTCACCACGATTTGCCGCAACTTTTGCTCCTTTTTTACGAAGATAATCAACAGCTTGTTCAAAATCACCATTGTTTTCTTCTAATGCTTTTTTACAATCCATCATACCAGCTCCGGTTTGTTGGCGTAATTTGTTTACTTCTTGTGCTGTAATTGCCATTTTTATTGTTTTTTAATTTATTAATTTAGTTAAAAAAAAAGCCCTTCCCTTATCAAGAACGGCCTTTAATATTATGAGTGATAAAATTATTTTTTGGCTACTGTTCTTTTACGAGGTGCTGTTTTACGAGCAGCTTCATCTTCAACAGCTTTTGCTCCTTTAACAGTAATACCTTCAGCTAATTCTTCAGCTTCTTCCTTAGAATTTTTAGTTTCTTTTTCTTCAACTAATCCAGCTTCTTTATCCATTTTGCGATCACCTAAACCTTCGTTTATTGCTTTGCAAATTAAATCAACAATATATGCTACAGAACTTGAAGAATCATCATTTGCAGGAATTGCATAATCCACAAAATTAGGATTTGAATTTGTATCAACAATTGCAAAAGTTGGTATGTTTAAACGTTTAGCTTCAGCAACAGCAATATGCTCTTTGCTAATGTCAACGATAAATAAAGCAGATGGTAAACGAGTTAAATCAGCAACTGAACCTAAGTTAATTTCTAATTTTGCACGCTCACGAGTAATTTGCAATTTTTCTTTTTTAGAAATATTATCAAATGTACCATCAGTAGCCATTTTATCGATTTGTCCCATTTTACGAACTGCCTTACGGATAGTTGCAAAATTAGTTAACATACCACCTGGCCAACGCTCAGTTACATAAGGCATACCTACTTCTTTAACTTTAGCAGCAACGATGTCTTTTGCTTGTTTTTTAGTAGCTACAAATAATATTTTTTTACCTGAACGAGCAATTTGCTTAATAGCAGCTGCAGCTTCATCAATTTTAACAACTGTTTTATTTAAGTCGATAATATGGATGCCGTTTTTTTCAGCATAAATGTAAGGAGCCATTGCTGGATTCCATTTTCTTTTCAAGTGACCAAAATGAGCACCAGATTCTAATAATTCGTTGAATGTTTTTGTTGACATGTGTAGTATATATAAAATATAATAATTTGAATTCTAACGTTTGCTGAATTGGAAACGAGCACGAGCTTTCTTTTGACCGAACTTTTTACGTTCAACCATACGAGGGTCACGTGTAACTAAACCTTCTGCACGTAATTCTTTTTTCAATTCTGGATTGATTTCTACTAAAGCTTTAGCAATTGCTAAACGAACAGCTTGCGCTTGTCCAGTAGTTCCGCCTCCATTTACATTAATTTTTACATCATACTCACCAACAGCCTTAGCGTTGTTTAATGATTGTAATACATAATATTGTAATGTTGGAGTTTTAAAATACTCTTTATAATCTCTTTTGTTGATAGTAATTACTCCTGTACCTTTAGATACATAAGCACGTGCTACTGAACATTTTCTGCGACCTGATGTGTTTACTACTTCCATTTCGTTATGCAATAATTGTGGTTAAATCTACTTTTTTAGGTTGTTGAGCAGCATGATCATGTTCAGTTCCTGCAAATACAAATAAATTTGTATTTAACGTTCTTCCTAAACGACCTTTTGGTAACATACCATGTACTGCGTGTTTTAAAACTTCAGTAGGTTTTTTTGCTAGCATTTCTTTAGGAGTTGCGAAACGTTGTCCACCTGGATGACCAGTGTAACGAACATATTCTTTATCTTCTAATTTCGCTCCTGTAAAACGAACTTTTTCAGCATTAATAACAACAATATTAGAACCACAATCTGTGTGTGGTGTATAATTTGTTTTATGCTTACCGCGTATCATGTATGCGATTTTTGATGCTAAACGACCTACTACTTCGTTTTCTGCGTCAACTAATAACCAGTCTTTTTCAGATGCTGCTTTGTTGACAAATTTGGTTTTATAACTTAATGCGTCCACTTTTTTATTTTTAAATTTTCTAAATTGGGATGCAAATGTAAGCCTTTTTTCGGAAGTAGCAAAGAATATCACACTTATTTGAAAATATTTTATACTTTTGCGTTAATAGCGCAAAAATATAAAATTATTTGCTAAAACCTATGAATAATAAGGCCTTACAATATACATGATTTGCCTGAAGGATGCAAGTGAAAATACTTTTTTGTGGAGGAATTGAAGAAATAAGAACTTAGAGACTTCGCAACAATCCTTTCATCTTGCTTGGATGCATCACAAAACATTTTTTAAAAATATGGAACATTTTATATTAATGTCAGAAATAAAACATTTAGGAAAATCATATGATGAATCCTCCATTGAAGCTGATTTGAAAAATGTAACTTCAGTAATTAATAAAATACATAAAAATGATTTTATCACTGCATTAGATATGGTAACTCATATCGAATTTCAGGGTATAACTAATAATTTACAAAGTTCTTTAGAGATTATGTTTGATATTGAGGAATGCTTGATTGAAAATAATTTAGACTTTAAATTAAAGTATGTATTGTACCACGACACTTTAAAAACCATACACAGCAAACATTCGGCTTACGAACGATTAGGATTAAGTTTAATTGATGCACGCGAAAGACTTAAATTAATAAAAAAAACAGATAGCCGTTTTTTAATAGCTACAAACAATGAAAAAACTAGTTTGTATCTAAACAATCTTTTTTTGATTTATGAAGATTATGTTGACTCATGGAAAAAAAACGATTTTGAGTATGTAAATGCTTTTTTAAATAACAAAAATTATAAAGAAGTTGCTGAATTATTTAATCTAAATATTTCGAGTGGTTGGCGAAGAGAAAAAAGC
>JAYVIS010000342.1:0-2408 GCA_043769975.1 Bacteroidota bacterium | reverse complement strand
CTACTTTTGAAAAACCTGTTGGTACACCGATTAAATCCTTATCCTTAACTGCATCCATGTGTTTATGAAGTTCCATAACACCATCAACCATATCTTCCCAATCATTTGTAACCTTAAACTGACTAAGTTTTAAAAGTTCATCCTGCATCATTTTACTCCTTTCAAGCACATCTCCTTCACCCATACTACCGTACTTAATTTTCACTATTTCACGTTCCGCATAAAGTTGCCTAATCAAAAAAGAATGATACTCCAAATGAGCTGAACCACAAACCGTGTTCGTTAATCGTGTAAGATAGTAAGGAGTATTATCTCCATTCAAAGTTTCAAAACCCAAAGTCCTTACAATGTACTGGCAAACGGTTAATAAGTCGATTGGTAATTGCTTATCCCACATTGTTTTTATTGCCTGATAAACCGTTTTATTAGCGTCCATGTAAAAACTTTCAACCGTCAAAATACCTATCACTCTTTCAAAAGTATATTTTTCAAGAAGTAATACACCCAGCACAGAACTTTCCATTTGCTTGTCATAATGTAAAAATTCTTTAAATTCAGGTATTTCAATTTTCATCTTAAATTCTGTTACTGTATTTATCAAACATATCTTCTCCAACTTGTTCTATTAATTTCCTTTCAATAATTTGCCTTATTGACCTGTAATTTTCTAAAACGGCAGAGGCATAGTTTATAGAAAAAAATGTTGAATATGGAATAATTGGCTGATAAACGTGTCCACCATTTGTTCTGTAATGCTGATAGTTAACCCTAAACGCCAAAACCAATTCTTCAAAAGTAATATCTGTATATCCAAATTCGGTTAAAAGAATTAATAATTCTTCATTCAACACATCAGCGAATTTATCTGAAGTAGGTAATGATAATCCTGCTATTGCAGCTATTTTAAAAATAGCTACATCAGCTAAAACGCTTAGTTCATCTTTTCTTATATCACAAATAGCATCACCTGATAACCGAGCATTTATAACAGCCTTATCAATTTTGTTTAATTTCAGCGAGTTTACGTCCAATTCTTTCAGTGTAATTGTTAGCTCCTGCGCTCTTATAATCTGTGCTGTTTTTTGATTTTTCTGTAATTCCATTTTTCTTGTTTTTATTAAATAAATTTGTAAAATGATTTTTAAGTTCTTTTAAATCTTTTGTTTCTTCCCTCAATTCTAAATTTGAAATAAATTCAGTCATTTGTTTTTCAAGTTCAAAAATACCTACATCTTTATCCCTGCAAAACTTCTCCTTCCACCTGAAATCATTATGGAAGTTTTTAACAACATCAGTCCATAAAAAAGTTTCCCCCGTACCCCCTTCAATTACCTGACCATTACCTTTACCTTTTATATTACCTTTACCTATGGGGCTAAATAGCCCCTCATTAGCCCCTAAATAATTAAAATCATAATCAAATATTTTTAAATTTGAAGTTATAAATCCTATAATCTGTTTATGGGCATTATTGTCATAATTAAGTGGTAAATTCTTTTGATAAAATAGAAAGTTTTTTAGCCATATTTTCCTACCGTCAGTAGATGCTACATAAGTCTTTTTTAAAGCCCTTAAATTAGTTAAAAATTCATCTTCTGTTAAACCTATAAGGAAAGCATCTATTCGCTTATTTATCTCAAAAAATCCAGCGTTATCACATCTATCTACAAGGTATAAGAAAACCAACTTTTCCAAAGGTTTAAGGTTTGAAAACCATTCATCATTCCATTTTTCAGGTGCAGTAAATCTTGCCATGCTTAATAATCTTAAATTAGTTCAGAAAAAAAAGTTAATCTTCGTAGATTAACGTACCACCATTTATTTCAATGGTTTTTATTTCTTTAGCCTTTACTTTTTGGGAAATCCTTGCTTCTGATAAGCCAACCTTTGCAGCATATTCCTTTTGGGTGTACAGCTTTGTTCGGTCAACTTTAAGCGGTTCTAAAACCTTTATTTCTGTTGTTTGCTCATTCATATCACAATATTAATTTAAGAAAGTTAAACTTCCAAATATTTTCTAAGATTTATTTTTCAGTAGTTACTTTTGGCTTATGAGAACGGTATAGACCTTGTTTATTCAACTTACAAAATAAATTGAGCAAATAAGCCTTAGAACCAGTATATGTGTACTGGAAGTAATATCCGTCTTTCTTTGATACTTCATCATGGAATGGAATAGGTGTTTTGATAAGGTGGGTTCTAAATTCTTCGTGGTAACGGCAAAGGTCGGAAACCCTTGTCTGAAACTTATAAAAGAAAGGGGAACGCTTTAATACCTTTACCATGTTTGTACCTGCTGTATAATCAGCTACAATAAAGTAAATTGCTTTTGCCCAATCATTACGTGGGACTTCCAACTTTTCAGTAATTGATTCCATGATTGTTTGTTTTTTATTGGGTTATAAAAT
>JAYVIS010000341.1:0-2680 GCA_043769975.1 Bacteroidota bacterium | reverse complement strand
GTTCGTTTAAGATTGAGTAGCAAAGGATTTGATCATGTAGAATTAAAACAAAAAATCGAATCTGAAGTTGAGAATGTAAAACCATTAATTGATAAATATATTTATGGTTATGAAATTTATGGTGAAGAACAACCGAAATTAGAAACTATTTTAGGAAAGCTTTTATTAGATAAAAATTTAAAATTAGGATTGGCCGAAAGTTGTACTGGTGGATATATTTCTCATTTAATTACTAGTGTAGCAGGAAGTTCAGCCTATTTTAATGGATGTATCGTTCCATATCACAATGAGTTTAAGCATAATTTGTTAAGCGTTGATAATGCCGTTTTTGAAACAAGTGGAGCTGTAAGTGAAGAATGTGTAATGGCAATGGTAAAACAAACACTTATTAAGTTTAAAGCTGATGTTGCTATCGCTGTTTCCGGAATTGCTGGGCCGAGTGGAGGAACTCCAGAAAAACCTGTTGGCACTACTTGGATAGCTGTCGCCTATGGTGAAAAAGTTGTTTCAAAGCAATTTGTATTTGGTGATGACAGGTTACGAAATATTCAAACAGCTGCAAATATGGCTTTGAATATGTTACGTAAATTAATTTTAAATATTGAAGATTAAATAAATGGAATTAGTATTCAGAGAATTTGGACAAGGTCAACCATTAATTATTTTGCATGGTTTATTTGGACAAAGTGATAATTGGAACACCTTAGCAAAACGATTTGCAGAATCAGGATATAGAGTTTTTACAATTGATCAACGTAACCATGGTTTATCGCCTCATAGTGACGAATGGAGTTATGAGGCAATGGCTCATGATTTAAAAGAATTTATTGATTATCATAATTTGCAGAACCCAATTCTTTTGGGGCACAGCATGGGAGGGAAAACAGTTTTGTTTTTCGAATTATTATATCCAAATATTTCTGTTAAAAACATTGTTGTTGATATTGCTCCTCGAAATTATGAACCACATCATCAGGATGTTTTAGATGCTCTTAATGCAGTTGATTTTTCAAACATTAACACGCGTAAAGATGCTGAAGCTATTTTAAGTCTTTATATTTCTGATTTTGGAACCAAACAATTTTTACTTAAGAATATATATTGGCGCGAGGATGAAACCAAACAAATGGATTGGCGTTTTAATTTAAAGGTCATTTGTAAAAACATTGATTCTATTGGCATAGAATTGCCTTTTTATCTCAGTGCTAAATCATTTTTATTTATTAGAGGGCAAAAATCTAATTATATAAATGATAGTGATTGCATTGAAATTGAGAAAAGATTTACGAATTGTGAAATAGAAACAATTCCAAATAGCGGACATTGGGTGCATGCCGAACAACCAGATGCGTTTTTTAATTGCGTTTTAAAATTTATTTCTAAAGATTAAACGTTTCATCAATTAATTGAATGGCACATTGTAACCGTTCTTCTCCAATACCTTTTATGATTTTATAATCGACACTTAACTTTTGAAGTTCGTGTTTGTTCCATTTAAATAAATGTTCACGTAAATCTTCATTTCTTCTTTGTGGGTCAACAACCCATTGCACATCATTATTTGAAATGAGATATAAATCGTAATCTGTGGGCTTAATGTATTCTGTAATAAATTTGGGTACTTTATTGAATTTATGGGTTGACCAAATTTTAACGGTAATTAAAGACGTATCACAAAATAAATAATTAGTTGCTTTGCTGATATATTCTTTTTCTAATTCAATTTGATTTTTTGCTATAATTTCTAAATCAGAAGTAGTATAGTTATTTATATCATGCTCCTCAAAATAAGTGCGTGCGTATTCTGGAACAAAAACGGTGTTGTAATGTTTTGCTAATTGCTCACAAATAACTGATTTTCCAGTGCTTTCAGCGCCAAGAATTGCTATTTTTTTAATTTTTTTCTCCATATATAGTAACCATAAAAAGCCATTACACTAAAAAATAAATAAAGTATTGCATAGGTTGGCAAATGTTTTATTAAGTATAAATATACATAAGCAAAATCAATTAATATCCAAAAAATCCAATTTTCTATCCATTTTTTAGCCATCATGTAAGTGCAAATAAGGCTCGACGATGTTAAAATGGATTCAATAATGACTTGGTCTGATTTAAAATAATTTAAAATGGGATAAAGAATAATACTCAACGTTACATTTCCAGAAATTACTAAAACCCAATTTTTCTTTGACATTTTGGAAACTTTGAATTCTTTCGTTTTATGTTTTTCCCAATAAAACCAGCCATATATGCCACTAATTAAATAAAAAATTTGTAAAGAAAAATCGCCAAATAATCGGGCTTTATAAAAAACAAAACCTTGGAGTGAAACTGAAATAATATCGGCCAGCCAACACCAAATGGTTTCCTTAATAGTAAGTAAAACACCTAATATTCCAAAAATTAAAGCTAATAGATCTATTACAGTCACTAATCTAAAGGAATATTTTTTTCTTTACAATAATTAATAAATTCAAGATATTTAGCAAATGGGCTAGTGCTTTTCCATAAATATCCATAAAGAGCTACTCCGTGAAATCCTAATTGGTAAGCCATATCAACACTTTTTGGATTAATTCCTCCACGAGCAATAATTTTTTTACCAGATTTAGCATTGGCAGCCACCATGGTTTCTTTGTAAAAACCTGAATATAATTCTCCAGATACATTATGAAAC
>JAYVIS010000340.1:0-6597 GCA_043769975.1 Bacteroidota bacterium | reverse complement strand
TTTTTATCATACTTGCATCCATACCATCTCGTCCCGATTCTTCTTTTTGATTAAGAGTGCTAACAATCCTATCTTTAAGATTATTAAAAACAAGATTAGGCTGAATTATTTTCTGATGTTGAACAATTTCAGTAAGGTAATTTATTCCTAGCAAACTCATAAATGCACCAGGCACTCCATGCCCTGTACAATCTCCGCATACAATTAAAAATCCTTTTTCGGTTTTATTTGCCCAATAAAAATCGCCACTTACAATATCTTTTGGTTTAAAAAGAATAAAAAAATCAGATGTGTTTTCCTTAAAAAGTGATTCACTAGTAAACAAACTTTCTTGAATTCTTTTAGCGTAATTAATACTATCAGTAATTTCCTTATTTTTAATTTCAATTAAATTCTTCTGCTTCGAAAGATTTACTGAATATTTTTTATTTTGTTGATGACTTCTTAATCCGATTACAATAGAAATAACAGCGAGAAACAAACCTACTATTACAGCGTAATTTAATTGTTTTTGTTTTTTAATTACAATTTGTTGATTTTTAATATCTTCTCTACTTTTTAAAATTTCAACATCCTTCTTTTCTGTTTCATATTTAGCTGCAATTTCATTCAATTGTTTATTTTCCTTATCCTTATTAATCGAATCAAAAATCCTCTGGTATTTTATAAAATTCTCTGAAGAACTTTTATAATCTTTCATTTTTGCTTGAAGGCTAGCGAGATCAAAAACACCTACAATTAAAAATTCGCCCCTTCTATTTTCCTCTGCCATTTTAATTCCTTCTTCATAGCTTAAAAGAGCCATTTCGTTTTTTCCTGCTTTAGCAAGAACTGCTGCCTTATTTATTATTGTACCGCACAAACTTTTATAATCTTTTAGTTCTTTTTTTATACTCGCTGATTTATCATAAAACGAAAGTGCTTTGTCGAGCATATTCATTTTGTTATAAACCAATCCTATATTATTATAACTATATGCTTGTAACTTTCTATCATTTGATTTAATAGAAAGTTCTAAAGCAATTTGATGGTAAAATAATGCAGAATCATATTGTTTATTATCTTTAAAAAGGGTTCCAATACTATTGTATATATCTTTTAATTTATTATAGGGACTTGTGTGAGGAATTTGATTAAAATAAATAATGGAATTCTTATAATAGAATAATGATTTTTTTAAATTTTTTTGTTCGGTAAAGCATTTTGCTATGCTATAATTTCCATTACCAAATGCAATAGTATCCTTGTCTTTTTCAGCATATTTTAAGGAAATATTAGCATATTCAATTGCTTTGTCAAAATTATTATGAGAACGATATATGGAAGAGATAATTACATACCCATATGATTCCTTTTTTAATTCTTTTCCTAATTTTACAAGATCATCAGTGATAATTTCGTAATCATTAACTGTAAGATGAACATTAGTTGTTAGTTTTGCATAAACTTCCATTTTTTTTCTTGGGTCCTTAATGTCTTTTATTTTAAAGGGTATCGAATCGTAATTTATCTGGGCCTTATTAGAAAAAAAGGCAAATAAAATAATACAAACTAATAATTTATGAATCATAATACTTAAAATTCAAAGTTAATAAATTTTGTTAGGCGCCTAATCAAATTTATATCAGTAATTTTTAGTACTTTTGCGAGATTATGCCAAATATAGTAGCCATTGTAGGTCGTCCAAATGTAGGGAAATCGACTTTATTTAATAGATTAACAGAAACACGTGAAGCCATTGTTGATGAAATAGCTGGAGTTACGCGTGATAGACATTACGGAAAAGCCTTATGGAATGGAGTTGAGTTCTCGGTTGTTGATACTGGTGGATACATACAAGGCAGTGAAGATGAGTTTGAGGGAGAAATCCGTAAGCAAGTACAAATTGCTGTGGATGAATGTACATCATTATTATTTTTGGTAGACGTTGCTGAAGGAATTACAGAATTTGATAAAGAAGTTGCAAAAGTTGTAAGGAAAAGTAAAAAACCAGTAATGGTTGTTGTAAATAAAGTTGATAATGCTGACAGAAACGCTTATGCTGCAGAATTTTATGCATTAGGTTTAGGTGAACCACATTGTATTTCCTCAAATAGTGGAAGTGGAACTGGTGATATGCTTGATGCATTAATTAAATCGTTTCCTGAAGATACCGGAGCAATACCAGGTGATCATTTACCTAAAATAGCTATTGTTGGGCGTCCAAATGTTGGAAAATCATCATTAACAAATGCCTTATTGGGTGAGGAACGAAACATCGTTACACCAATTGCCGGTACTACAAGAGATACAATTCATAGCCGTTATAATAAATTTGGGTACGATTTTTTATTAATTGATACAGCAGGAATGCGTAAAAAAGCTAAGGTTCATGAAGACTTAGAGTTTTACAGTGTTATGAGAACAATCAGAGCTATAGAGACTTCTGATGTTTGCGTATTAATGATTGATGCAACCCAAGGAGTTGAATCTCAAGATTTAAATATTATCCACTTAGTTGGTACAAATCACAAAGGATTGGTGATTGTAGTCAATAAATGGGATTTAGTTGAAGATAAAAGCACGATGACTACTAAGCATTTTGAAGAAGCCATTAAAGCTAAATTAGCTCCATTTAGAGATGTGCCAATTATATTTACTTCTGTTACAGAAAAGCAACGTATTATGAGAGTAATAGAAGTTGCCATGGAAGTTTATCAAAATAAGAAAACAAAAATTCCTACGAGTAAATTAAATGAATTCTTTTTACCACTTATTGAAAAATATCCACCTCCTGCAATTAAAGGTCGAGTTGTAAAAATTAAATATGTAACTCAAATTACTGACACGAGTGCCTTTATTTTCTTTTGTAATTCACCTCAATATTTGGCTGAAGCTTACAAACGTTTTTTAGAAAATAAATTTAGAGAGCATTATAATTTTACTGGCGTTTCAGTTTCCTTTTATTTTAGAAAGAAATAAAATCATATTTTTTCTTGTTTTTTTTGAGACTTGTCAATAAAATTTAATCGATTTAGGTTAAATCTTCAATAACAATATGTTAATTTTAGCCAATTATTAACCAAAAAAACATAAATAGGCGCTTTTTAATTTATATTAAACTGAATTCATCAGTCATATAATTCTCTCTGTCTATTATTGTAAAATTTAACAAAAATATAGCAATAAATTTACCGACATTTGTAAAAAAAACAACTATGAAAAAAATAAATAAATTTTTAACTTTTGGGATATTATTAATATCGTCAATTAGTTGGGCTCAATGTATTAGTCCAACAGCTTTTGGAAGTGCAACAGTTTCTTCTTGCGCACCTTCAATCAATATTACTACGTGTGCCTATGGTGGAGAATACTCTACCGTAACATTTAGTGTAACAGGTCCTTATCAATTTACTGGAACTGGTGGTGCTGGTAATTATTTAACATTAACTGATGGTTTAAATGTAGTTAAAGCATCTGGTTTTTCTCCATTAAATTACACTATTACTACACTTGGTGTGTATAGATTACATGTTTCAATTAATGCTTTATGTGGAACTGAATCAGCTTGTCACACATTAGCATATTCATGTTTAAATGCATGTAATCCTGTAACGGCATTGTCAACTACAACAGTTGGAGCCACTTCAGGAACATTTACTTGGACTGCACCTGCAGGAAATTATGATGTTTATTATGGCCCTGCTCCATTAGTTGCTCCAACTGGAACCACAGTTCCTACAGCTACAACTACTGCAAATTCTTTTACTGCTACAAGCTTATTATCTTCAACGGCATATGCTGCCTATGTTAGAGTTAATTGTGGAGCAACTCAAAGTACTTGGGTTTTAACAACTTTTACTACACCATGTTCTGGCACACCAAGTGCAGGAACAACAGCAATCAATACGAGTACAGCCTTATGTGCATCACAAAACGTGAACTTTAGTTTAACTGGAGCTTCCGTTGGAGGTGGACTAACCTATTTATGGCAATCTTCAACAAATGGAATTACTTATACGACAATACCAACATCAACTTTAGCAACCACAACACAATCAGTTACTGGTAATGTTTATTACCAATGTGTATTAGCTTGTGGAGCTTCAACTGCTGCTTCGGTGCCTGTTAATGTTATTATTGCTTCTACAACAACTAATACTGTTCCGTATTTTGAAGGATTTGAAGGTATCGTATTAAATAATCAATTACCAAATTGTTCTTGGGTAAAAAGTAATCCAACAATTTGTTTAACATATACTGTTGCTCCTGGATCATATAATAGAATTGCAAAGTCAGGAACAAAATTTGGGTCTTTTAGATGGGGAACAAATACTGCTGGCGATTATTTTTACTCTAATGGAATACAATTAACAGCTGGTGTAACTTATTCTGCTTCATCTTTTTATATTTCTGATGGCGCTGCAGGATGGTCTCAATATTCGATGTTATATGGTACAACCCAATCAACAGTTGGATTATTAAGTATTGCTTCCATGACTGGAGCTATTACTAATACAGTTTATGCACAATTATCAAATACATTTACACCTGCAACAACTGGTATTTATTATGTAGCCATTAAAGCGATTGGAACTAGTGTGCCTTGGTATTTAACATTCGATGATCTATCAATAACTGCACCTTGTTCGTTAAACGTGCCTACAATGACAGTTAGTGCTTCAACAACTACAATTTGTGCAGGTCAGTCAGTTGATTTAACAGCTTCAGGAACTGTAACTTCTTATACATGGAATACAGGTGCTACAACAATGAGTATTTCTCCAACACCTACAACAAGTTTAACTTATACAACAATTGGAACTAGTCCAATTGGCTGTACTGTATCAGTTATTAGCCCCTCTATTACAGTAAACACAACTTCAGTTTCAGTAAACAGTGGTGCAATTTGTGCTGGTAGTTCTTTCACAATAAGTCCAGCAGGAACTGCAACTTCATATTCTATCTCAGGAGGTTCAGCAGTTGTTACGCCTACAGCTAGTTCATCTTATACTGTTACTGGCACAAACTCAGTTACTACTTGTTCCAACACTGCAATTAGTAGTGTTACCGTAAACGCTAACCCAACAGTTTCTGCTTCAACTTCTAATTCATTAATTTGTACTGGTGCTAGTGTTGTTTTAACAGCTTCGACTTCTGCAACTTCTTACACTTGGAATACAGGCGCAACTACAATGACAACTTCAGTTACTCCAACAGTTACAACTACTTATACGGTTAACGTTTCTAATGCAGCTTCATGTAATGCTTCTGCTGTTGTTATTGTTAACGTTAATACATGTACAGGAATTAATGAAGCTTCTGCTAATTCAATTTCAGTTTACCCTAACCCAACTAATGGTGTTGTAAACATTAACTTAACTGCTGAATTAGCAAAAAATGCTTCTTTAGAAGTTTATGATGCGTTAGGCAAATTAGTTGTTAAACAAATATTATCGAATGAATTAAATACTATTAACATTTCTAATTTAGAGAATGGGATTTATGTATTTAAAGTTTTAAATAACACTAACACCGTTAAAATTGGAAAATTAATTAAACAATAATTTACGTTTAACCTTTTATTAAAAATCACCCACTTGAAATTCAAGTGGGTGATTTTTTTGTTAGTATATTTTTTAAGAAATAAAATATTTCATTCAGTGATATCAAAAACATTCATTTATGTTAAATTTTAAATGACTCATCCATTTTTTTCAACACTCGTTTTTTTTTACAAAAAAAATACTATTTTCGACCTAAATTAATTTAAAAACAAATTATAAATGAAAAAAAAATTACAAACAATTAAAAAAGCAACAACAAAAGTAGGGATACTATCCGTATTTGTCGCTTTAGCCATGGAAGGCAGTGCACAAACAACTACATTTAATTACACAGGTAGTTCTCAATCTTATACAGTGCCACCCTGCGTTAATACACTTACTGTTGATGTAAGAGGAGCTAAGGGTGGATCTTCAATTTTTAACACTGCTTTAAGTACTATTGGTGGTTTAGGCGGTAGAACACAGGCAGTTATTGCCGTAACACCTGGCCAAGTTCTTCAATTAAACGTTGGTGGCTTCGGCTTAGACGGTAATGCAATTGCTGGAGGACTTGGAGGCTTTAATGGAGGAAATTCTGCAGGTATCAATTCAAATCAAGCTGGCGGTGGCGGTGGTGGTGCATCTGATATTAGACAACTAGGTACTGCTTTAGCAAATAGAGTAATAGTAGCTGGCGGTGGCGGTGGCGCTGCAATGTGCAGCGGAGGTGCTCTTAATGGTGGAATAGGCGGTGGACTTATTGGAGGAAGTGGTGCTAATTGTTTAGCTGGATGTAATGGTGTAGGTGGAAGTCAAGTTGGCGGGGGAGCAAATGGTACATATGCAGGATGGTGTACTGCAACTCCAGGCACTTTAGGTATTGGTGGTGCTGGATGTAGTCCCTCAGGCGGCGGCGGCGGCGGCGGCGGATATTACGGCGGCGGCGGCGGCGCTTGGGGCGGCGGCGGCGGCGGAAGTAACTATGCTACAGGAACAGCTTCAACTGTAGTACATACTGCAGGCTTTCAAAGTGGAAATGGTCAAATTATTATAACTCAAGGGTTTAATATTT
>JAYVIS010000339.1:0-6499 GCA_043769975.1 Bacteroidota bacterium | reverse complement strand
TTCTTGATGAGCCAATGCTTGTAACTCAAAAAACGGAGATAATTTACACCTATCCAAAAACGATTATTAATAAAGTAGAAAGTACGGATATTGGAATGGCTTATTCTTTAAACCCATACCAAGGTTGTGAGCATGGCTGCGTATATTGCTACGCCCGTAACACACACGAATATTGGGGCTATAGCGCTGGCTTGGATTTTGAGCGTAAAATAATTGTCAAAAAAAATGCTGCCGAATTATTAGAAAAAGAATTCAGTAATAAAAACTGGAAGCCTCAACCAATCATGCTTTCAGGCAATACAGATTGCTATCAACCTATTGAAAAAGAATTACAAATTACCAGAAGCATCTTAAAAGTATGTTTAAAATATAAACATCCAGTTTCTATCATCACCAAAAACACATTAATTATTCGCGATATAGATATTTTAACCGAATTAGCGGAATTAGATTTAGTTCATGTAATGATTTCTGTTACTGGAAATGATGAAAAAGTCCGCTTATTATTAGAACCAAGAACATCATCTTATAAAAAAAGAATGGAAGTCATTGCAAAATTAGCAAAACATGGTATTCCGTGTGGTGTAATGGTTGCACCAATAATTCCAGGAATTAATCACCACGAAATACCTAAAGTAATTGAGCGAGCTGCAAATGCTGGCGCTACAAGTGCCGGTATAACCATCGTAAGATTAAATGGTGCAGTTGAACATATATTTAAAGATTGGTTAGTGAAAAATTTTCCAGACAGAGCGTCAAAAGTATGGAATCAAATAAGCTCTTGCCACGGTGGTAAAGTTGGTGATAGTCGTAAAAGTGTTCGCATAAAAGGCGAAGGAGTTGTAGCAGAATCAATCATGCAATTATTTCAGGTGTCAAAAGCTAAGTTTATGCAAACAACTAAAGAATTTAAATTTCAACTCAATTATTTTAATTACAAAGCTGGAGATAAGCAATTGAGTCTGTTTTAATTTTATTACACTTTTACCTTCATTGAACAAAATCAATAGCCCTGATTGTATCGGCATCCTTTTTGGCTTTTTTTCAAAGACAAAAAGATATAGCGGAAAGCGGGAAAAAGCTCCAAATGAAATAGAATTATGAAAGCCTTATAAAAAAAAGATTATTGAAATCAAGCCTTTAATTACAATCTTGGGTTGTCTAAAAAAAAGGTTAAAATATCCATTCAATTCTTCATATAAATAATTTGAGAGCATCATTCATCACAATTAATCAAAAGCTTATAATGTAATAAAAATCACTAGCCCCGATTGCAGCGACATACTTTTTGGCTTTTTTTCAAAGACAAAAAGATATAGCGGAAAGCGGGAAAAAGCTCCAAATGAAATAGAACTGAGGAAAACTTATTAAAGGCAAGAAATTAAAGGCACTGATTACCCTCTAAAATTTACAATAAAACGAACAATTTTCAATAATTTCATGGAAAATACTGTTAAAATGATAAAAACTGGGTTACCTTTAGCTCCTAATCGTATCAATAGAAACAGACTTTATGTCGAAAGTAACGTACACAGACCTACATTTTATAGAAGGGCTAAAGCATAATAATGATGCTGTTTTGCGTGCTTTATACAAAAAGTATTATAACCTCGTTCTTAAATATGTTGTAAACAATAGCGGAAATAGCGAATCTGCGGCTGATATTTATCAAGAAACTCTGATTGTACTCTATGAAAATGTACAAAAACCTAGTTTCGAATTAAATTGCCAGTTGCAAACGTATATTTTTTCGATTGCCAAGCGTTTATGGTTAAAACAATTACGGAAAAATGGGAGCACCTTTAGGTTTAAAGATGACCAAGAAAATGAAGTAGTTGATGTAACTGATGAGATAACTGATCACTTGAAAAAGGAATCAGATATTGACAAAATGAATGCTAGCTTGGAAGATTTGGGAGAGCCTTGTAAAACCATTTTGAAAGATTTTTATGTTTATAAATTAAACATGGAACAGATTTCAGAAAAATTTGGGTATACAAATTCTGATAATGCCAAGACGCAAAAGTATAAGTGTTTACAACGATTAAAACGAAGTTTTTTTGAAGATTAAAAAAGAAAGAAAATGAGAGCAACCGATTTATTTGATAATTATTTATTTGGAACAATTTCCGAACAAGATAAACTTGACTTTGAAGCACATTTAAAAAGCGATACTGAATTTGCATTAGCTTTTGAAAAACACCGTACTTTAATTGAAGGCTTAAACCAACATGAGCAACGTTTAAATATTAAACATATTTTCTCTACCATTCACCAACAAGAGTTTGGTAAGGACGCCAAAATTATTTCAATCAAAGAAGGATTTGTAAAAAAACATGGTAAAACGGTTGCCGTTGCTGCTTCAGTGGCTGTGATAGCAGTAATTAGTACAATGACTATTTTAAGCACTGGTGGTTATTTGTTGAAACAACAAAGCAATGCTATTACAGATTTAAAAAGAGATGTAACGGAGTTGAAATATTCTCAAGATGCAATTATTGAAGGAATTAGTGGTGTTGGAAGCACTCGCTCTAAAAAATATGCACCTGCAAATATTGAAGGAACAGGTTTTGCATTAAACAACAAAGGTTATTTTATCACAAGTTTACATATGGTACAAAATGCTGACTCGGTTTTTGTTACCAATTCGGTTTTAGAAAGAGTATCTGCAAAATTAGTAGCAACAGACAACGCCTTAGATATTGCCATTTTTAAAATAGATAATTCGGAAGCGTTAGAACAAACTGTTTATCCTTTTTCATTTGATAATCATCATTCAGAAATTGGCGATAAAGTTTTCACAATTGGATATCCGCGTAAGGATATTGTTTATGGAGAAGGCGCTTTAAGTTCTTTATCAGGTTATAATAATGATACGACCATGTTCCAGGTTTCTATTCCTGTAAATCCAGGGAATAGTGGTGGTCCATTAATGGATGAACAAGGAAATATTATTGGTGTTATTCGTGGTAAACTAAGTAATGCTGAAGGAACTGGATTTGCTGTAAAATCAGACTTATTGAAACAAGTTATTGATTCTTTAAAAGATGAAACTTTAAAAACTGAATTGGTTTTAAATACAAAAAAATCATCATTGAAAGGATTAAAACGTAGCGAGCAAATTAAGAAAATGCAGCCGTTTGTTTTTAATATTATGGTATATAAAAAATAAGATTAATAAATAATCTGAAACTTATTTTACTTTTCCTTCTTCTTTTTTAGCAAAATATTTTTTGAAATTATATGTGAACGTCAGCATATAATACCTATTCAAGACATTAGTTTGTGAATCTTGAATATAACTATCTGTGTTTGTACGGGCCACACTGTTGTTTTGATTTAATAAATCAAAAACCGTTAAACGAAATTCTGCTTGTTTATTCTTTAAAAGTTTATACCCAATTGCTGCATTCCATAATGAAATAGATTGATTAAACGCACTTGTTAATCCTGCGTAATACATATTAGAATACTCACTTTGTAATACTAATCCTTTCCATGGATTTAAAGTGATTTTTAATTTAGAATTCTGAGAAAAATAAGTCGTGTTTGATGAAGATTGAAGTGTGTTATTAATATGACTATAAGAAGAATTGGATGAAATAGTAAAGTCTATCTTCTCACTAATATTGCTGCTTAATACTAAGCCTAAACCACCTGTTGCTGTTTTTGCATAATTAATTTGCGTATTTATTAGCCCTGGAACATTGTTATAATTACCCGATACATTTAAACTTAAATTTGTTTTAATTTTTTTGATTGGAAATGTATAGTTAATAAATGAACGAAGCGAAAAATAACCATCTAAATTAACAGGACGAATAATTTGCGACCCTTTTTTCAAAAAAACAGAATTATAAACCGTTGTATCTTGATTAGCAATTAACGTACTATTTCCAATATAATTACTAGAATAATTGGCACCAATTAAAGCGAAAAACGAAGTTGCTTTAACTGTATTTACACCCGAATACCGCATATTTAAATTTTGCTGAAAATCTTGTTTCAATTCAGGGTTTCCTGTACTCAATTGTAATGCATTTGTATTATTAATAACATCCTGCAATTGATCAATACTTGGCGCATTATTACTGGTTCGATAATTTAAACGCAAATTCTTTTTAGGTGAAAATTTATATTGGAATTGTGCCGATGGTAAAACAGATTCGAAAGATTTACTTAGTTGGTAGCTTGTTGGAATTTCTTGTTGCTTTGAAAGCAAAGCCCATTGATACGCGGCATTAATTGAAAAATTTATTTTAGGTTTCTGAAAGCGATAACCCAAGCTTCCAGATTGTGATTGATACTGATTTTTAAACACATTGGTTAAAGAACTATCCAAATTGGAATAAATATTATCATTATTAAAACTATTAAAAGTTCTTTTTGAGGAATAATTATCAGTGTAAATTGTTGAATAATCCACCAATAAAAAATTAAATGAATCAAGTGGTTCTGTATAAGAAGCATTCCCTTTAATACTATTTCCACTTTTCAAAATAGTTGATTTTTGATCAATCGTGTCAGCAAAAATAATCCCAGTGTTATAATAAGTATTTAAAGAATAAAGTGAATTATCTCCCGAATTATCAGTAATAGTAGGCGTTGCATTAATTGAAAACGTTCTTCCTCTTTTTACAAACGAATGTCTGTATAAAATAAGAGCAGAAAGATTATACCCAGATAAATTGGATGAATTTGAATTTATAGAATTACTGATGTTTTGTAATTCCTTTGAATTAATCCCCACTAATTTTTTAGAACCACTATTTGTTTGAAAGGATAATTTTGGCTGAATGCTAATTGTGTTTTGGGAATCTAATTTCGTTTCGATTTTAAAATTTAAGCGGTGATTAAAATTATCACTATTTGCATTGTTGGTTTCGTTATAAATTAAACCATTATTTGAACCTAAAATATATTGTTGGAGTAATGAAGATTTAGAATCATTTTTTGTCCAGTTGAAAAAATAACTAGAACTAACTTCTGTTTTTTTGCCCCATTTATCCGAGTAATTTAATCCAAATAAAGATGTTGTATTAATTCCATTTTGATTGTTGACAGAAAAATTATCACTTGCATTACCAGAACCACCGCCTTGTCCACCACCGCCTCTTCTTCCACCACCGCCAGTAGATGCACTACTTGCAACACCAACCAAATCCTCTGATGAAAAATTTTGTTCATTAATATTATTTGATTGTGCTAAAACCGTTAAGCGTCTATTTCCTTTAAAAATATTGACAGATGCACCACCTTTAAATTTATTTTCGTAACCATAACCACCATAAACTTTACCAAAAATTCCATTTCTGAATTGAGCTTTGGTTACAATATTAATCGATTTACTTGCATTTCCATCATCAAAACCAGTAAATTGAGATTGATCACTTTTTTTATCAAATACTTGTACTTTATCAATAATTTCAGCTGGTAAATTTTTCAATACAGCATTGGCATCATCTCCAAAAAATCGTTTACCATCAACTAACACTTGTTTTACTTCTTCACCTTGTGCTTGCACCTTCCCGTCAACTATGGCTACACCAGGCATCTTCGAAACTAAATCTTCAGCGGTTGCATCTTTATTTACTTTGTAAGCTTTTGAATTAAAACTTGTCGTATCGCCATTTTGAGTAGCTAAGGACATTTGCCCTTCAATCTTAACTTCCTTTAAGTTTAAAGAATTTTGTTTCAGTGTAATTACTCCTAAATCAATTGGTTGATTTGCAATTAAGATAGATTTAAAAACAGGATTATAACCTAAGGAAATTATTTTAAGAATATACGAATTAGAGGCAATGTCTTCGATTTTAAAAAAACCATCGACATCCGTTACAGCTCCTTTTACAAAAGAAGAATCTTTAATATTTAATAAAAAAACAGAAGACCCAATTGAAGCTTGTTTTGATTCGTCAATTAATTTGCCGCTTATGGACTGAACTTGCGAAAAAGCATTCGCGAATGAAACAAAAAAAATAAATGTAGATAAAAATTTAAGCATAAATATTAAAGCTTAAATATACGATTAAGCTTTTTGGAAAGGCTAATTACTTGCTATATCTCGCAACCATCTGGCCCGCAAACAGCTGAATCATTATCTGCTAAATCAACGAGTTTAGTTTCATCATAAGCTTTATGCAATGCTTGTAAAAACGTTTCAGATTCCTGAGCACCAGAAATGGCATACTTTTGATTTAAAACAAAAAATGGAACGCCTCTTACTCCTATTTGCTGAGCTTGTTCAACATCTTGATGAACTTCATTTGCAAATGTATTTCCTTTTAATACCTGGCTCACCTCTCCTTCATCCATGCCTATTTCCAAGGCTATTTTTAAAAGTGTTTCATAGTCTGCCGTGTTTTTCCCTTCCGTAAAATAGGCGGAAAATAATTTTTCTTCCAACTCATTTTGCTTATTATATTTTTTAGCTAAGTGTGATAAACGATGCGCATCAAACGAATTAGCAACAACCGCTTTATCAAAATTAAAATTTAAC
>JAYVIS010000338.1:0-6722 GCA_043769975.1 Bacteroidota bacterium | reverse complement strand
TTTTTATCCTATACAAATCAAAATGAAACACTTTTCCGTTTGGTGAATTATATTCATTTACAATTGAATAAGTAGGACTACTCATGGTATCAGTAACACCTAAATAAGAGCAAATTGACTTAATAAAAGTGGTTTTTCCATTTCCCATTTCAGCATCAAACAAAAATACCGTTTCAGTTCCTGCAAAAGCTAACAATTGTTCAACGGCACTTTTGTGGTTGTTAATATCAGATATGTCTAATTTAAGAGTTGCCATTATATTCCGAAAATCGTAAAAAGAGATTTATTGAAATTTTCTTTTTTAATTTTTTTTCTGTCAAAAGTAATCATGTTAACGATATACCAATTGTCATCATCAACAATTAATGCATTATTATGACCTAAATAATGAAATTCGTTACCAATTAAAGTTTTTGAAGTTTTATTTTTTTCGTTTTCAATTAAAAAACTAGGTTTTGGATCATATAATTTCATAACATGTATCTGTTTTGAAGAAAATGAAATATGTTTTCTATCAGTAAATATTAATTTCCCATGATAATCATAAACATCATCATTTTGTTTATTACTAAATACGGCACTGCAACAATACATACAACTATCCTCGTTATTAAATGTGATATGTTTGTACTTACAATTAATCAATTCTCTTCCCGTAGTATCTATTAATCCATTTACCTTCACAATATTATGATCAAATACTGAATTATTTTCAATGATAAAAAACTGTCGATTTTTACATTCAATAATATTGTCAAATCCTTTACTTAATTGAACCCCTTTTTTTGAAAATAAATAGACTTTATTTTGAAACAATAATTTAAATACCGAATTAGTGTCTAAATATTGCTTTTGAAATTCAAATTGATTTTCAAAAACAGAAACACTATCTGGAAAATTATTAGCTTTTAATTTTATTTTTTTATTAGATGAATCTATATAAAAATAATCTAATTGAATTTCTTCCAGGCCTGATAATGGATTTGTTTTTAAATTATACAGGTTTTTAGAACAAACCATTGCTAATTGATTTCCTTTATTAAAAGAAAACGCCGAATCATACTGAGCTTTAATTATAATTTCGGAACCCAATTTAAATCCCCATTTTTTATTTTCAGAATATGGGATTAGCTCTTGAGACTCACTTTTTAGGTAAGAAATTAAAAAAATAAATATTAGAGTTAATGGTTTTATATGTTAATTGTTTAATACAACACCTTTGAATCTTATTTTTTGAACTTTATTTTTTGCATTTGAAATTATTTCAACCACACGATCTTGACTATCATAAACAGGCTTAGTATCAAATATTACGGTTATTTCAGAAGTTGTATTTGGTAAAATAGGTGTTTTTGGAAAATCGATTGTAGTACACGAACATTCAGTTTTTGAATCTAAAATCAATAAGGGTTCATTACCAACATTGGTAAACTCAAATTTTACCTTTACAAGTTCTCCCTTTTTAACAAATCCAAAATTTTTCTTAGTGTCTTTAAACTTCAAAATTGCTTGACCATAAACATTTGCAGAAATAAAAAACAGACATAAATAAAAAACCCCTCTAAAATTAGAAGGGTTTTTAAAAATATAGTATAAATTATTTAGCATCTGTTGCAGGAGCTGGAGCTACTGGAGCGGATTCAACCACTCCTTTTATTTTAACTACCTTGCTTGGTTCTTTTGAATTAGAAGAAATTGTTACATTTTTTTCGAATGGACCAGGGCGCTTAGTATCATATTTTACTTTAATACTAGCAGTTTTACCTGGTAAAATTGGTTCTTGAGGCCAACCTGGTTTTCCTTCAATTGTAGTTGCTGTACAACCACATTGTCCTTGAACGTTTGTAATTGTTAAAGGTGATTTACCAATATTTTTCACTTTAAATTCTCTGATACCGTTTCCATCAAATTTTACAGTTCCAAAATCCAAAACTTCTGCTTCAAATTTCATTTCAGGAGCATTAGGATCCATTGGTTCTGCTGGTACAACTTGTGCTTTTGAAACTAAAGCTAAACCTAAAAATAATGTAATTGCTAAAAATACTTTTTTCATGTTTTTATTTTTTAAATAGTTCTAAATTATTTTTTCTCTAATGGAGCACCTTGAGATGGAGGAGTTGTTGGGAAAGCTTCTTCTACTGGTTTAGCAGCAATATTTCCTTTAATTTGAATTGTTTGAACTCCCGATTTAGCGTTAGATTGAATAGTAACTGATTTACTAATTGGTCCTACTCTGTTTGAATCGTATTTTACTTTTATTTCTCCTGATTTACCTGGTAAAATTGGATCTTTTGGACATTGAGGAACTGTACAACCACAAGAACCTTGGCACATTGTAATGATTAATGGCTCTTTTCCAGTGTTTTTAAATTTAAAAGTACATTCTCCATTATCACCTTGCATAATGTTTCCATAATCGTGAACCATTTTATCTAATTTAATATCAGCAGTACTAACCGGAGCAGCTGTTGGAGTTTGAACTGCAACGTGACCATGTCCATCTGCAGCTGAATGGGTTTCTTGAGCGATTGATAAAGTACTTACAAATGCTACTAATCCTAAAGATAAAATTACTTTTTTCATGTTCTTATGTTTTATAAATTGTTTATGTGTTTGTTTTTATTTTTTTAAATATATTCTAATATCGTGCCATAAAGATAGTATACACATGGTTTACTTTCATTATTTTTACCAAATTTAACAAAATTTAATTAATCGCAATGGAAATCGCAAAAACATATAATCCACAACAAGCTGAGGCAACTTGGTATAAATACTGGATAGACAATAATTTTTTTAAATCAACGCCAGACAGCCGCACGCCCTATACTATTGTAATTCCGCCACCAAATGTGACTGGGGTTTTACATATGGGCCATATGCTTAATAATACCATTCAAGATGTGTTAATTCGTCGTGCTCGTATGCTTGGTTTTAACGCATGTTGGGTTCCAGGTACAGATCATGCCAGTATTGCTACTGAAGCAAAAGTTGTAGCCTTATTAAAAGAACAAGGAATTAATAAAGCAGATTTAAGTCGTGAAGATTTTTTAAAACATGCCTGGGGCTGGAAAGAAAAATATGGTGGAATTATTTTAGAACAATTAAAAAAATTAGGCGCTTCGTGCGATTGGGATAGAACAAGTTTTACCATGGATGAAGGCATGAGTGAAGCCGTAATAGATACGTTTATTGACTTATACAATAAAGGACATATTTACCGTGGTGTGCGTATGGTAAACTGGGATCCGCAAGGTTTAACAGCTGTTAGTGATGAAGAAGTAATTCATAAAGAATCTACTGGTAAATTAGTTTATGTAAAATATCAGATACAAGATTCAAATGAATTTATTACTGTTGCAACAACTCGCCCTGAAACCATAATGGGAGATACTGCAGTTTGTGTTAATCCAACGGACGAACGTTATGCTCATTTAAAAGGAAAACATGTTATTGTACCAGTTGTAAACCGCGTGGTTCCAATTATTTTTGATGATTACGTTGATGCTACTTTTGGAACAGGTGCTTTAAAAGTAACGCCAGCTCATGATATAAACGATTTTAATTTAGGTCAAAAACATAAACTACCAACTATTGACGCCTTAACACAAGAAGGTAAAATTAGTGAAGCCGCTGGTGCTTACATTGGTATGGACCGTTTTGCGTGTCGTAAACAAATTATTTTAGATTTAACAGAGCAAGGGTTAGTTGAAAAGATTGAGGAAATTAAAAACAAAGTTGGTTACAGCGAACGTACAAATGCAGTAATAGAGCCGCGTTTGAGTATGCAATGGTTTTTAAAAATGGAAGACATTAGCAAACCTGCTTTAGATGCTGTTGTTAATGGTGATGTGAAATTAATTCCTGAAAAATTTATTAATACCTACAAACATTGGATGGAAAATGTACACGATTGGTGCATTAGCCGTCAGTTATGGTGGGGACAACGCATTCCAGCTTGGTATGATGGACAAGGAAATACAGTTGCTGCAAAAACAAAAGAAGAAGCATTAGAAAAATTACGAATGACGAATTCGGATTTACGAATTGACGAAGTGAAGCAAGACGAAGATGTTTTAGACACTTGGTTTTCATCATGGTTATGGCCAATGACTGTTTTTGATCCGAAAATTGTAGCTAATGGTTGGGATAAAGCTAATGAAGATTTAAAATATTATTACCCAACAAATGATTTAGTTACAGCTCCCGAAATTTTATTTTTCTGGGTTGCGCGTATGATTATTGCAGGCAAGGAATACACTGGTTTAAAGCCATTTAACAACGTTTACTTAACGGGAATTGTAAGAGATAAACAAGGACGTAAAATGAGTAAAAGTTTGGGTAATTCGCCCGACCCTTTAGATTTAATAGCAAAATATGGTGCTGACGGAGTTCGTGTTGGTATGTTATTATGTTCGCCAGCTGGTAATGATTTAATGTTTGATGAAAGCTATTGCGAACAAGGAAGAAATTTTGCTAATAAAGTTTGGAATGCCTTCCGATTAATAAATGGTTTTGAAGTGGCTTCTGTCACATCGAGCGGAGTCGAGATGCAACAACCACAATCATCAAAAGCGGCAATCACATGGTTTGAAAACAAACTAAGCGAGCAATTAGAAATTATTAACGACCATTACAGCAAACACCGAATGAGTGATGCATTAATGTCGACTTACAAATTAGTTTGGGACGATTTTTGCGCTTGGTATTTAGAAGCCATTAAGCCTGATTTTGTTGATGGAAAAGCTTTGCCAATTGACAAAACAACCTTTGATGCCACTATCAATTTCTTAGAATCTTTATTAAAAGTTATGCATCCTTGGATGCCATTTATTACTGAAGAAATTTGGCATTTATTAAAAGAACGTGGAGAAAAAGAATGTATCATTGTTGCCGAATGGCCTACTCTATCAGCTAATTTGGAGAAAAAGCAATTAGCAGAGTTTGAAGTTTCTAAAGAATTGGTAACGATGGTTAGAAATGTACGAGCACAAAAACAATTATCTCCTAAAGAAAAATTAGAAGTGTTTGAAAAATCAGATACAGACCGTTCTTACTTTGATAATGTCATCATCAAATTGGCAAATCTATCTGCTTTCAATTATACGAAAGAAAAAGTAGAGGGTGCTTTTTCGTTTCAAATACAAACGACTGAGTTTTACATTCCTTTATCTTCAAATATCAATGTTGAGGAAGAAAAAGAACGATTGGTTAAGGAACTAGAATATAATAAAGGGTTCTTAAAAAGTGTGAGCATTAAATTATCAAATGAAAAATTTGTTGCTAACGCCAAACCAGAAGTATTAGCAATTGAACGTAAAAAGGAAAGTGATGCTTTAAGCAAAATTGCTTCATTAGAGGAACAATTGATGTCGTTAAGTTAATTTTTAGATAATAACCTATATTTAGCTTTATTTTTAAACCAAATTTCATTAAATTTGTTTTCCTAAAAAAAATGACCTTAGAAGAAAATATTAAATCAGCAATTAGAGATGTTCCGGATTTTCCGAAACCTGGAATTATGTTTAAAGACATCACTCCAATTTTCGAAAATCAAACATTATGCAACGAAATAGTTGATGGTTTTGTTTCCGTTATTGGTCACAAGCCAGATGCCATTGTTGGTATAGAAAGTAGAGGCTTTTTATTTGGGTTATTATTAGCAAATAAGTTAAATGTTCCATTTATTTTAGTTCGTAAATCGGGCAAACTGCCATATAAAACAATTAGTTACGAATACGATTTGGAATATGGAACATCTAAAATAGAAATGCATGTTGACAGTTTAAAAAAAGGCTGGAATGTATTGATACACGACGATTTATTAGCTACTGGCGGAACAGCTGCAGCTGCTGCAAATTTAGTTGAACAACAAGGAGCAAAAGTAAGCGGTTTTACTTTTGTAGTAGGATTAGAATTTTTAAACGGAAAAGATAAATTAATTAAACACTCAAATAATATAACATGTCTAGCACAATATTAGAAAACAGCGTAGGAATGAATTTCGCAATTAACGAAAACCAAACAGCCATAGCGGATATGATTCGCAAATTTGGAAAAGATAATATCTATCCTAAAATGATGGAATGGGACGAGGCTCAAACTTTTCCGATTGAAGTATTCAAAAAATTAGGAGAATTAGGATTAATGGGCGTTGTGGTTCCTGAAGAATATGGTGGATCAGGATTATCTTACACAGAATATGTAACAGCGATTATTGAATTAAGTAAAATTTGCGGTTCTATTGGTTTATCAATGGCTGCACATAATTCATTATGTACTGGTCATATATTAGCTTTTGGAAATGAAGAGCAAAAGAAAAAATATTTACCAAAATTAGCAACAGCTGAATGGATTGGTGCTTGGGGTTTAACAGAAACTGGAACTGGTTCTGACGCTGGTGGAATGGCTACAACTGCTGTAAAAGATGGTGATTTTTATGTAATCAATGGTTCAAAAAACTTTATTACTCACGCTATTACTGGCAATGTTGCTGTAGTAATTGTGCGTACTGGAGAAAAAGGCGATAGCCATGGAATGAGTGCATTTATTATCGAAAAAGGAACTCCAGGTTTTAAATCAGGTAAAAAAGAAAATAAATTAGGAATGCGTGCCAGCGAAACTGCTGAATTAATTTTTGATAACTGTAGAGTTCACAAAGATCAAATGATGGGTAAAGAAGGTGATGGATTTATACAAGCAATGAAAGTATTGGATGGCGG
>JAYVIS010000337.1:0-20044 GCA_043769975.1 Bacteroidota bacterium | reverse complement strand
GGTATACTTATTGAAGCAGATAATGTTGGGAAATTAAAAATTGAAAATAAAATTCATACTATTTCTAGAATCATAGAAAATGATAAGGAAGAATTAATGGTATTTTATTTTAACAATGGGTTAAGAATTTACAAATCAAAAACTAGTTTTTTTTCATTAAAATTTATAACATTATTAGATAACATAACAACAACTGGAGCTTGTTATGACAGTGAAGATGGGCTATGGGTGTCCACACTTCAAAACGGGGTATATTATTTTCAGAAATCTAAATACACCTACACTCCATATCTTCAAAATCAGTTTAATGGTATTAATTACTCATTAAATACATCTGGATCTAATTTATACTATACATTAAATAATAATAAAATATATTCAATTACCCAGCATAATGTTTTAGATAGTCTATCTGTAGATATGTATGGCGCTAATACTATTACTAAAATTGGGGATGACTTATTAATTCACAGTAAAAAGGGATTAGAGTTATTTAGTAACAAAAAAACTAAATTACTTTGTAAATCCCCTGCATTAAGTATTTATAAAGAAGATTCTATTATCTATATTGGAACATATTATAAAATATATGTTTTCAACTCTAATTTAAAAGCAATTACAAATACAATTTCTACCAACTTTGCAAGAGTCACATCAATATTAAAACATAAAAACAATCTAATATTTGGTACAAGTATGGGTATTTTTGAAATAGATCATATTGACCAGCAATTATTACTAAATACACATTTAAAAAATGTTGCTCATCCATTTTTAAATAAATATCAATTTAATGATTACTATGTTAAGGATATTGCTGAACAAACTGGGAATTTAATTATAGCAACTATTGGCAATGGCATAATGATGGTTGACGAAAATAAAAATGTAAAATATTTAAATACAAATGATGGATTATTAAGCAATAATATAGAAGATTTAGAATTAATTAAAAATGATATTTATGTAGCCTCGAACTTAGGGATTAATAAAATTTCACAATCAAAAACAGATTACAAAATAACAACCATTTTAACTTCCCATCAAGCACAAGTTATATCAGCAAAAAAAATTGTATATTTTAATGCTAATTTATGGGTATTAAGCACCGATGGAATTGGCTTAATTACCGAAATAAAAGATGTTAATATAAAAAATGAGGGGAATTATCAAATTCCAACATATATCAATACGATAGAGTTTGGTGATAAATTGCAACAGGTAAATTCAAAATCAAAATCATTAAAAATTAACTACAATCAAGCTAACAGAATTGAAATTAAATATTTTGGGTTATCATATAGAAACAATTCAAATATAAAATATTTATATAGGTTAATTGGAAATAGTAACGATTGGAGGCTTACTAATGCCACCAGCATAACATTTTACAACCTAAAGGATGGAGATTTTACATTTGAAATAAAAGCTATTACTGATGACAAAACTCCTAGTAATTATATTGCTTCATTTAAATTCCACATAGATCCTCCGTTTTATAAAACAACTTATTTTTACATTATTTGTACACTTCTGGTTACTCTATTAATTACATTTATCATTAACTTAAGAATAAGAGTTTTAAAAAACAGAATAAAATATAACTTAATAAATCAAAAAGCGACTGTATCTCAAATAAATCCGCATTTTATTTTTAATGTTCTAAATTCTATTAATAGTGATATAATATTAGAAGATAAGAAAACAGCATCAAATACTTTGGTAAGTTTTTCAAAAATGATGCGACAAAACCTGAACAATTCAACAAAACAATTAGTTCCAATTTTAGATGATATATCTGCTCTTGAATATTATTTAGAATTAGAACAATATAGAAATAATGTATTTAATTATAATATAAAAATCAGTCCAGAAATAGATACATTTAAAACGAGCATTCCTCCCATGCTTATTCAACCTTTTGTTGAAAATGCTGTTAGACACGCTTTCGTATATTTTAATGAAAATGAAAAAGGATTATTAAACATTGAAATATTTTACAAAAACAAAAATTTAACATGCAAAATATGTGATAATGGGATAGGAATTAATAAATCAAAAGAAAAAAAGAAAAATTCCAGTATAAAGTTAAACTCACTAGGTATTTCTATTACTATGGAAAGGTTAATTTTTTTATCAAAGTACTATAAACAAAAAGAATATTGTGAAATTTTCGACCTAATTGAATCTAATGAACTAGGTACTTGTGTAGAGTTTTACTTACCTTATAAAATAATATAATGAAAGCATTAATAATTGATGACGAGATAAAAGCTAGAATATTATTAAATACTATTTTAAACGAATACTGTGATGATGTAAAGGTTGTTGGTTTTTCAGAAAGTGTTGATGAGGCGCTAATCTTAATTCAAAATTTGAATCCAGATATCGTATTTTTAGATATCGAATTAAAAGGGGAAACTGGATTTGATTTATTAGATAAACTAGATCATAAATACAATTTTAAACTAATATTCGTTACAGCGTATAAGGAATATGCCATTGATGCTATAAAATCGAGAGCTTTTGATTATATTTTAAAACCAATACAAATAGATGAATTAATAAAAACTATTGAAAAAGTTAAATATGAATTAATAAAAGCTCCAGAAATATCAGAAGTAAAAAAAACAACTTTATATGTTAAAGGTGATTCCTATATAATTGAACAAAAAAACATCATTTATATTGAAGCCGATGGAAGATATTCTAATATTCATATAAGTAAAGAAAACAAGTGTTTTTTACAAACAAAAAACATTGGTTTATTTGAGTCAGAATTAGATTCTGAACTATTTATTAGAGTTCATAAATCATACCTTATAAATAAAAATTACATCGAAAGTTTTCATCGAATAACTAATACAATTATTTTAAAAACTCAAAAAAAAATTCCAGTTTCTAGAAGAAAAATTTCAGAACTAATTAATTTATTTCAAAAAAAATGATGTAACGAGAATGGTACATTTGTGAAAATATATTATCCAACCAATTTAATTTTTTTGGCTAGAAATATTGAAACAATGGTTGCTATAATTGCAATGTAGCCAACAATATTATAATGTTCTAATTCTCCATTTACATTATTAGTAATTATTGTACCGCCAATAAAGGTTACAATACCTAAAGTAAATTGCTGCAAGGCTGAATTTAAAGCCATAAAACTTCCTCTAAATTGAGGCAAAACAGCAGATGTAACCATGGCTTGAACTGGAATCATTCGTCCACCCGAAAAAATAAAAAACATTGAACTACAAAATAAAAATAAAACAACTGAATTACTTGTTGAATTTGTAATTAAAAAAAGAGGGATAATAGCTAATGAACTTAATATAGCAAATAGTTTATAGCGTCCAAATTTATCCGATAATTTTCCAACTAATGGAGAATTAACTACAGATAATAAACCTCCAATTAAATACATTAATGGTACGTCAGTTTCTTTATTAAAATGTAAATTATTTACAGTAAAGTCACTTATGTATGGAATAATTCCCATGTGAGCAACCATCATAACTACTGGAACAGCTAGTGCAATTTGCATTGATTTATTAGCAAACAAAGTACTATAAAAATGTTTATACGAAGTTTTATTTTCTGATTTTAAATGTGCGTTTACATTTGGAATAAAAATAATAATACATAATAAAATAATAAAACCAAGGCCACAAATCACATAAAAAGGCATTTGCCATCCAAACTTATTTGACAAAATTAAACCTAACGGTATGCCAGCTACAGCAGCTAAAGCAAATCCCATCATAACCATTCCCATAGCGGAAGCTCTTCTTTCATTCGGAATAATATCACCAACAATTGCTAAAATTACCGAACCACATACACCACCAAAAATACCAGTGAAAATACGAGCTACTAAAAATAGTGTGTAGGTTGGAGCAATGGCACAAAAATAAGTTCCAATAATAAATCCAATGTATAAAACTATCAAAATTAATTTTCTGTCGAATTTATCTGCCCAAAAAGTTGAGAAAAAAGCCGAACAACCAGCTGCGATTCCAAATGACGAAACTAACCAACCAAAATGTTGAGTGTCAATTAAAAAAACAGTTTTGATAGTTGGCGCCAAGGGCATCAATATCATACCGTCTAAAATATTTGAAAATTGAACAAAGGCAAGTGTTAAAAGTATAATGAGTTCCTTTCGAGACATATATTTATTTTACGCCTGCTAATTTCATAGCGTCCAGTTTAATCGCTGAATCTAAAGGGATTTGAAGATCCTGAGATTTTTTAGTAGATTTTTTTAGCATATTAGGAGTTTCTCTAATTTGCTTTTGAAATTGTCTAATCGCTTTATTTTTTTCGTTTTTTTGATAATATGCGTTAGGGTTGGTATAAAGTTCATAAGCATCTTCAATAAAAGAATTAGCAAAGGTTGGCAAATTGCCATCAGAATATAACAACATAATAACTTGGTTACTTTCTATTTGTTGTTTTAAATCTAATTGCCAAACTTCAATTTTTTCGGTAGCACCAGCTGGATTTGGAATTATTTTATTGTAGTAATACCAAAACGAACCACCTGCAAAACAATTTTGGGGAACTCCCATATAAACTGGTCCATACCAATAACTATCCGAAATAGTTAAAACACGTGTTTTGTTTTTTACAGAATCTTGTTCAAATAAAACTTCAGGGTAAGCCAATTTTTGGTTTTGATTTGGATTACTATATAGATTCATACTTTTTAAAACATCAGCATCTCTGCTTCTTGCAGTATCAACAACATCAATTTTATTCCAACTGATATCTGGTAAATCACACTGGTGCAATTTTTCAATATACCCGATGATTGTATCAACAGCTAAGCATTCTCCAAAAAAACTCCAGTGATGTCCAAATTTAGAAAACAATGGATATGGCGTAGATGGTTTCAATAATTGAAAGTATGCTTTCAAATCAAGTGTATTTATATTATTTTTTTTACTTAAAGAAATATAATCGTTGTAATTGGTATTTATAATTGAATGTTTGTATTTGTTTTCTATTTGCTCAGTACAATACTCTCCTTTTCCAGGCGCAAACACTAATATTAAATCAATTCCTTTTTTCTTTAAAGTGTCTTGTAAAACTTTTGCTTTACGAAGTTTTTCTTCAATCACTTGTTTGCCAATATAATCATCACCGTATGCAGAATAAATAAAGGTTTCGCTATATACATAATTATCTTTTCCAGATACAAACCGATTAACTCGTAACTGATTAAAGGCATCATAATAAAATTGATTATTCAGCCTAACAAATTTTTCTTTAAAAGCCCAATGATCATTATTATAATCATCCTTCAATGATTGATATTCGCCACTAAACCACATGCTTTTATCTTTTTTCAATAAAGAATCTGGATTTACATTATTAATTACAATACCAATTAAATTTGGAACATTATTTTTACTTACTAATCCAACAAGCATTGGAAATGCAAGAGAAATAAAAGCAAGTAACACAAATAGATTATATGATTTCTTTTCCATGGATTAAAATCTAAAATAAATAAATGGATTAAAATCTAAAGCAGCTATATAGCTCAGCGAAATGTAAAACAATAATACACTAACCGTCAGCATCATGGCATTTGAAGCCTTCGTATGGCTTTCACCATATACTTTAAGTTGAATATTTTTTGTAAAAGGTATCAATGCAAAAAAAGAAAAGAAAGCTGCCATACATAATGAGAAATAAAAATCATTATGTAATGCAAATTTTCCATCGGTAAAATTAAAACTAAACATACTCTTTATAACATGATTTGCGTAGGTTAAATTTTCAATTCGGAAATAAACCCAACCAACAACTACAATTAAAAAAGTGAAAATTGTTGAAACTACTTTACCTGTTTTTTCATAAAACTTTAATAAAAATAAACGTTCAAGCACTAAAAACACACCATGAAAGGCCCCCCAAATAATAAAATTCCAACTGGCACCATGCCAAAGACCTGATAATAAAAACACAATAAATAAATTACGATACAATTTAGCTTTCGAATTGACTTTATTTCCACCTAATGGAATGTATAAATAATTCTTCATCCATGCCCCTAAAGTAATATGCCATCTTCTCCAAAACTCAGTAATACTAGATGATAAATAAGGGTTATTGAAATTTTCAGGCAATCTTATACCAATCATTTTACAAATACCAATAGCCATATCACTATAACCACTAAAATCAAAATAAATTTGAAATGTATAAGCAATGGCTCCAACCCAAGCTGCTGCACTATCTATTTCATTAATTGATAATTTAAAAACATCATCGGCTTGAGCTCCAATCGTATTGGCAATAATTACTTTTTTTGCTAACCCGATACAAAATGTATAAAACCCACTTAACTTAACTTCGGGCGTATAATTTTTTTTACGGTCCGTAATTTGGTCAGCAATATCGTGATAACGTACAATTGGACCTGCTATTAATTTAGGGAACAATAAAATATACGTTTGGTAATTCCAAAAGTTTTTTAAGGGTTTATGAATTCCTCTATAAACATCAACTACATACGTCACACTTTCAAATGTATAAAATGAGATTCCAATTGGGAGTACAATTTTTAACCATGTTATTTCTTTAACACCAGCTAAGCCAAGAACTTCATTAATATTATCAATAAAGAAATTTGAATATTTAAAATAAAACAACAAACCCAAATTCATTACCAATGAAATAACCAACAACTGCTTTTTTGTTTTTATTGATTTTGCTTCATACATTTTTGAAACCAAAAAGAAATCTAAAAATGTAGTTCCTAGGATTACAAAAATAAATTTCGGCCCGCCCCAAGCATAAAACACAATGCTAAAAATAAGAATGCAAGCATTTTTAAATTTATTGGGTGTAAGGTGATAAGCCAATAAAAATATTGGTAAAAAATAAACAAGAAAAGTAATGCTACTAAAAACCATTGGTCAAAAATATAAAAATTAAGTTAGTTTTATGAAAAACAAACTACTCAATAATTAACTTTTGAGAACCAGAGGCATTCTTTCCTTTTACATTTAAAGAATAGATACCAGAATTCAAGTCTGCAATATTGATGACTTCTTCATACATGCCAGGAGTTAAATTCGACATTGCAACGGTTTTTACAATTTGACCAAGTGTATTCGATATTTCAAACAGATAACTTTCATTTTGAGTTAATACCATATGAATATTCAATTCTGTATTTGCTGGGTTTGGATATGCCTTAAAAATAACATCATTTTGTTGAGATTCAAATATTCCAATAGCAACTCCTGACAATGTTTCAACTTTTGTTTGACGCGTATTTATTGGTGGTATACCAGCTAAAGAAAAACCAGGTGAAACAATATGACTATATGCTACCGTAAATACAGGAAATTTAGAAGAACTATGATAATAATTGTAAGCAATCTGATCAACCGTACCCACAAAAGCACCAGCTAAAAAATTAAAAGCAATATTTTGTTTTGTTTTAACCCTTAAACAATTTGTTAAACTAACAGCTCCGTTAAAAATTAATGTACCCGAACCATCAGCCAAAGTTTGAATTGTACTTGTAAATACACCAGATAAAGTAGAAGTTGAAATAGTACCTGCACCTAAATCATTATTTAAATAACCCATAGCAACAGGGTACGATAATAAAATTGCAGAATTTGTGTTATAATTTAATTCAGCATTAGCAACTCCAACATTAGTAAATGCCCCTACTAATTCAAGAGTTGTAGGTGTTGATTTGAAATAACTCAAATTGTTAGTTGTTAAGTCTTCTTGTATCATTGTTACCCCAGGAAAAGTAGTAGATGAACCAGGATAAGCGGAAGGGGCTGATATTGTATTTGTATTGATTGCACCTGATTCAGAAATCCCAGATACGTTCCAAGTTGTTCCTACCCCAATTACAGTCATTGGCAATGTGCTTGTTGTATCAATCGTTTTTGTATCATAAAATTCGCCAATGACAGGTTCATTAAATGACTTTGTTAGTGTTAGCTGGGCTTGTATTTGATTAATTGTAAAAACAGAAATAGCAAAAATGTAGATTTTTTTCATGTTATTTTTTTTAGGTAATCAAATTTAAACAAATTATACTTTTATTTCAATTAAATACGACTAATATTTATTTTATGTATATTTGTTATGTTGAAACCAAAAGTTAACATATTAATTTCTTCCTTGCTTTTAGTTGTTGTAATGTTTGCAGCAACACCAAAATCTTACATTCATTCATTTTTTGGGCATAAACATAACGTTAATCATGAAGCAACCTCAACAATAACTGTTAGCGAAAACGAAGAAACCCAAGACTGTAACATTCAAAAATTTGATACACCAGTTTACTATTCCGTATTTAAATTTATATTAAATTTTTTACCAATAAACACAAGTAAAGAAACAGCCTTTGTTTTTAAGCAAAAACAAATCCCGAATTCTTTTTATTCAATTTCTCTTTTAAGAGGTCCGCCAATAGCTTAATTAATTTAAGATTAATTAGTTATTAACCCATTAAAAAAATAAATTGAAGTTTATTCCCTTAGCAATCATACGCTTTTACCAATATGCCATTTCTCCTTTGTTAAAACCATCGTGCAGATTTACACCATCTTGTTCGCAATACGGATTAGATGCTGTAAATAAATACGGCGCAATAAAAGGAAGTTGGATGTCGCTAAAACGTATTTTAAGATGTCATCCTTGGGGTGGCAGTGGCTACGACCCTGTTAAGTAAAGTTTACTTAGGGATTCTTCAAAAAAAACAAATTCAATGAACTTCTATTTCTACAAATACGGATATGTTTTGCTTTTTAGTTTTTTACTATTAAGCAATATATTAAAATCACAAGATTCATGTCAAATTAATTTAACCATTAGGGTGATTGATTTAGATAATGGCAAAGAGTTAGAAAGCACGCTTGTAACTATCAACGAAACAAAACAAACAAATCCAACAAATGCCCATGGCAATATTACATTTAGCAATTTGTGTATGAGGTCGTATAAACTGCTCATTCAACATGTTGGTTGCCATGATACCATTGTAACTGTTGACCTAAAAAAGGATTTAAAAGTCGTAGTTAAATTACCGCATAGCTCCTACGAACTCAATGAAATTGATGTAATTGATAAACAACCCGACATTATTAAAACCCAAACCGTTATCGATTTAAAAGATAAAGAATTAGATCAAACACGAGGGCAATCATTAGGAGAAGCGCTTAAACTAGTGAATGGCGTAACCACTTTAAATACAGGAAGCACTATTTCAAAACCTATGATACATGGCATGCAAGGCTATCGTATTTTAATTTTAAATAATGGAATCAGGCAAGAAGGGCAACAATGGGGAAATGAACATGCCCCTGAAATTGACCCATTTATTGCACAAAAAATATCCGTTATAAAAGGTGCTAACGCTGTAAGGTATGGAAGCGATGCCATGGCAGGTGTGATTTTAGTTGAACCGAATGATTTACCTGACACAGCTTCTGTAACCGGAGAAGTGAATTTAGTTGGTTTAAGTAACGGAAAAACAGGTGTTGCATCAGCCATCTTACAAGGATATTTTGATAAATTGAAAGGGTTTTCGTGGAGGGTACAAGGCACTTTAAAAAAAGGTGGAAATACAAATACGCCTAATTATTATTTAAAAAACACAGGTGTGCAAGAGTCTAATTTTTCTTATGCACTCAATTACCATCGCAAAAATTGGGGATTAGAAACCTATTACTCTCAATTCAATACAAAAATTGGAATTTTTAGTAGTGCACATGTTGGCAATTTAACGGATTTGCAAGCCGCTTTTAATTCAAATAAACCCCAGGATAGTTTAGCAACTTTTAGTTATGATATTGCCCGACCTTACCAGGATATTTCGCACGAACTTGCAAAAAGTAAATTTCATTTACATATTACCAATAAATGGAAAGCCTTTGTTCAATATGCCTATCAGTATAATATCCGAAAAGAATATGATAAGCATTTACAGAAAAATTATGCCTTAGCGGAATTAAATAAACCTGAATTAGATTATCGAATTACCTCACAATCTGTTGATTTGGTGGTAGAACACCTCAACATTAAATCATTTAGAGGTCAGTTTGGTGGAAGTTATTTAAACCAAAAAAATGTGTATTTAGGTCGTTTTTTTATTCCAAATTATATTAATAATTCGTGGGGCGTATTTGCAAGCGAACGTTTTGTGAAACACCATATTGAGTTTGAAGCGGGAATACGTTATGATCAAAAAAACTTAAAATCATTTTACTATATCGGCAACAATTTAGTAAAACCCGAACTCAATTTTAATAACCTATCATGGAATTTAGGAAGTATCATCAAACCAAAAACGAACTTAAACATTTTTGTAAATATTGGTTCGGCATGGCGTGCGCCTGCACCAAACGAGCTTTACAGTAATGGACTGCATCAAGGTGCTGGAGCTATTGAACGTGGTGATGCCAATTTAAAAACCGAACAAGTTTACAATATTACAACAACTGGAATTTATCAACTAAAAAAGATAGATATTGAATTAACTGTTTATCATAATCAGTTTACCAATTTTATATACATGGAACCAGCCTCTGAGCCAGAGTTAACCATTAGAGGCGCTTTTCCTGTTTTTAATTTTAAACAAACCAATGCCCGTATTAGTGGTTTTGATGGAAAAATAACAAAACGATTTTTTAATCATTTTCAATTAATGGGTAAAGCAATGATTTTAAGAGCTTGGAATTACTCAGCAAATGATTATTTAATTTATATGCCTTCCGATAGATATTCGGCCGACTTAAAAGCACATACAAAAATTTCGAAAAAAGTAACAGAAATTTATATACAAGGAGGTTATCAATATATTACTAAGCAATGGCGTGTGCCTGCAAATGTTGATTTTGCAGCTCCTCCAAAAGGTTATGGTTTATTAAATGCGGAAATAGGAACCTATTTAAAATTTGGAAATCAACAATTAAATATTGCCGTAACTGCTACAAATCTGCTTAACACGGTTTACAGAGATTACTTAGATCGCTTCAGATATTTTACAGATGCACAAGGCAGAAATATTGGAATACGAATTAAAGTGCCCTTAACGATTTACGATAAAAAATAAAAAATATTTCAAAAAGATATTTAGAAAACTATATGAAATCAAACTTCTCATACCTTAGTAATAGTGCGGTAGGTTTTGGCGAAAGAGTGCGAACTACAATTTTTTCAGTGGTAGTGCGAAGATTATTTGTGCGTGAAAAGAATTGGAGTTGGTCTTTCGTCTTGAATTTTTTGCTTCTTTTTTTTCAAGAAAAAAGAAGTTAAATACTTAAAATAAATATAACAAATCATATTAAAAAAAACATACCATGAAACACTCATTTAAAATAATAGCTTTTTCACTAATCATCCTAATAACCTTTAGCGCCTGTTTAAAAAAAAATAAACTAGACGCTAATGTTGAAAATCCTTTATTACCAGCAAACGAAAACGAAGTGATTACAACGATGAAGCTATCAATAACGGATGGTACTACCACACTAAATTATCAATATAAAGACCCTGATGGTGATGGTGGTATTGTTGGTGCTTATGGAAACTTATCAAACACATTAACGACTCAAAGTGATTCAATCATCAATTTGACAATAAATAAAACATACACTGTCTCTATTTTATTATTAGATGAAACTAAAGCAGTAACTGATACCATCAGTAATTCCGTTTTAAGCGAAGGTATAGATCATATGTTCTTTTTTAATGCAACTAACCCATCAGGTAACCCCTACTCTGTTTATTTAACCGGAAGCATGACAACCATTAAGTACTTGGATTTAGATGCTAATTTACGTGGCATAGGTTTATTAGCCGAATGGCAAACACCGAGCACGCCAATGCCTAAATCTCTATTAACAGTTGCTTTAAAACACCAACCTGGGGTTAAAGATGGGACTTACGCACCAGGCGATACAGATATTGAAATTCCATTTAAATTGAAAATTAATTAATATAAATCTTTTAAATACCAACTAATAAAGTAGATAAAATAATTAGTAAAATTAATCCTAAAACAACAGCACTAACAATGAGTCCAACCATCGCAAGTGCTTTCCCTTTATATTTGGCTGGTTCTTTTTTCATTTGACGCAAAGCTTTAATAGCAAATATTAAAGATAAAATACACGAAATACCCCAGACGATAAAGAATAATGAAAATATAAAACTCATTACGGCATACTTGTTATATTTTTTTTCACCTGTTTGTGCATCCTCTTTTTTAGGACTATCAACTTTTGGCTTAGCTGGTTTATTAAATACATCTTTTGAACCATTTACATATTTAATCATAAAAACATTATCAACTGACTCTACCATTAAAGGCCCGTCCAAATTGTTGCATTTTTTATATTTAATAGTTGTTTGACTCACTTCCAACACCTTGGCCACAATTTCATCCCCATTTTTTAAAGTAATAATATCGCCACAACTGTCTATTGGCTCTGCAACAGGTTCAATAATTTTGTTCTTTTTATTTGAAATAATAGATTGCTCTGTAGAGGCTAATAATGGTTCACTTAAAATTGGTTCTGTATAATTTACAATATCATTTAATTCAGCATCTTCATTTTTTAATGTATTTTCATTTTTTAAATGTGATGTTTTTTTATTCCAAGCAATATAATACCCATTACGATACGTTCTTTTCATGACATGACATTTAGAAAATGTGAAAGCAACAAAAACTAAAACAAGAAGGATATTTATTTTTTTCATTTTATTATTTTTTTTAAAGTTATGCTATTATTTCTTTCTATAATTAAATCCAACCAATAAAGATATTCTCCAACCAGTTTGAAAACTTTGGCTTGTTGTTGTTTTGGTTGCTTCATCATAAATATCATGTTTACTTCCAATGGATGGTGCGACCGCAAGATTGATTGGAAAATTAATATTCCCTTTTTTAAAACTTGTTCCTGCTGCTAAAACTAATCCTACTGTTCCTTCTGTATCACCTTTATAGTTTGGAGAAATTGAAAAATTTGGACCTAAGGCAAATTCAAAAGATGTTTTACCTGAACTTCGCACTCCCAATAAACAACTTGCGCTTGGTATGATAATTCCTTGCTCTATCCCACCAATTAAGGGCACAAATTCAATTAGGCCAGATAATCCTTCAACAGTAAACAATCTGCCTTCAAATTGCCATCCAAATTGGGTAACGCCAGGGTTTTTACCTTTTGATGCTAGATAATCAGCTGTTGTACCTTCTGTAATATAAGTAAAACCAATACGAGGTCCGCTAAAAGATTTACGTCTTATTTTAGCGAAATCAGAAGTATCTTTATCATAAACTTTTCCATGAGTTTCGGCAGGCTTGCATTCTGGTTTATAGTCTTGAAAATTGTTTTGTGAAATTACAGGCTCGGTATTAAATACTGATTTCACACCATTTTGATATTTAATTGAAAAAACATCCGATTTATAAACGACACGAATTGGTCCATCCAAGTTTTTAAAATCTTTATACTTTATTTCAGTTTCATTTATTTCGGTAACTTTTACAATTAAATCATTTCCATCTCTTAGGGTCATGATATCTTGTGCATTAATGAAGTTACTTAACATTAAACTTAATGCTAAAATCCCTTTTTGTAATTTTTGAGTTTTCATAATTTTGTTTTTTATAATTTATTCAACAAAACTACTGCAAACAAAAGCCTTACTAAAAAGGCTAACCGCTCCAACTTTTAAAAAATAAGTAGATTATGCAGAATGAAATAGCCTTTGTGCATATAGAAAGAAAAAATTGGACTTATCACAATTTCAAAAACTACTTTTGCATTTTTTGCAAAAAATAATATTTACAATAATTAAATAATGCAACTAATAGATTATCCTTAAACAAAAAAAGCTATCCCAAAAATGAGATAGCTCTTTTAGAACAAAAAATTAATTTACATTTTTATTAAACGAGCAACAGCTTTTTGCTTGCCATCAGTTACTTCTACAATATAAGAACCATTTGCTAAATCAGAAAAATCATATACTTTCGAGAAATTTTCAGTCAATTTAACCGCTTCTGTTCTTACAATGTTTCCTATTAGGTCATAAACATTTATAACTGTTTTAGACACTTCTAAATTTGAATTTCCATTGATGTCAATTTTAACTGAACTCGAAAATGGATTTGGATATAACTGCAATCCAATGGTATTTGCACCTGCAAAAGAATTTAATCCTGTAACGGCCGATATTGTGAAATTTTTATCATTCAAATCAAAAAAGATATTTCCTACTGCTGCAACTTTTACGCGGCATGTTGTGCTCGAAACAGATAAATTTGGCATTGTAATAGTTTCTAAACCATCATTTGGCGTACTAGCTAATGCTAATGTAAACGTTAAGCCAGCATCGCTACTTACATAAATATTTACATTGGCACAATTTATTGGTGCTCCGCTTGTACCAGCTACACTCCATGAAATAGCTTGAGAAGAACCACTTGGATAAACAATTCCGGTTGTGCTTTGAGAAGTAACTGCAAAAGGTCCTGTTCCATTTACAGTAACAATAGTTGTAGCAGAACAAACGCCTCCGCCTCCCATTTTGTTATCACGCGCCGTAAATCTAAATTTTAAAGTTTGAGCAGTTGTAGGCGTATATTCTCCAATAGTAGCTTGTAAACTACCACTCAAAACAACCGCTAAAGTAGGAAACATGCGTGAAGTTGAAGTTACAGGGTTATATGATCTAAAAAATGGTTTAGCTCCCGAATTCCAATTTCCAAAAGTTGTTCCTGCATCAAATTCTTCCCATTGATAAGTTAAAACATCACCAACATTTGGGTCAGTTGCCGAACCAGTTAAAATAAAAGGTGTATTTGCAGGTATGGTATAAGCTGAAAGACCCGCAACAACAGGTGCGCTATTACCTGATGCCGTTAAAACTTTACAACTATTTCCACCACCAACGTTTGTAAAATTCATAATTTCATCATAACTCACCGCATGAAAATAGGCGATACTATTAGGAGCTAAATCATTTGTAGCTGTGCAAATACCAGCATATGCCATTATCGAAACTCCACTTCCTGGTTCAACAGAGGTTGATAAATTACCATTTCCTGAGCAAGAACCAGTGGCTGCCCTAAATGTATGATTTCCCGAAAACTGATGCCCAATTTCATGAGCAACGTAATCAATATCATAAGGATCACCTACTGGACTTGAACTTCCTGTAATTCCTTTTGCTTTGCTTGTTCCACAAACACAACCAAGGTTGGCTAAGCCGCCACCGCCAGTGCTAAAGGTATGTCCAATGTCGTAATTTGCAGATCCGATTTGGTTATTAATTACAGTTTGACTTTCATTTATTAAAGTACTAGCATTGTTATTTCCAGTATATGGTTGAGCAGTTGCCGTTGGTGCAGGAGCTATAACAGCAGTGGTTGCCGTTTTGCGGTATAAAGTTAAAGTTGTTGATGCTACTAAAACCATCCTAACAGCTACTTCTGTTTCGTAAACGCCATCAACACGGTTAACTGAGGTAACTACTTTTGCTAATATCTGCGCTGTAGTTGGAGTTGCTGAACCTGTTGCGGCAATGGCATATTGTCCAGTACAACCAACGGCAAGCCTGTAAGTTCTCAAATTTGGTCCTGCACAAATCAATGCAGACGGTGCACTAACTTTACTATTTAAATTTCCCTCATCAATTATTCCTTCGCAAATTCCTCGGTCATTAATTGGCTTAATAAAATCTGAGGTATAATATGTTATATAATCTCCAGTATTTTTTTGACAATATGGATCTATAAATACATTTCCATTTATACTTCTTATCATTCCATGAAAACCAAATTCAGTTAAATCAATTTTTCCATTGGCATAAATATCATCAATACCTTTAATACTATATGTTTTAATATTAGGAAAACCTAATTGCAATGCGTTATCCATTACGGGAGCTTCAACCACTTTAAATTGTTGAATTTGACCATTTGGCATTGGTAGGTTTACAATAATGTTCGAATTATTGATAGTCACATCCTTATCATTTGGAGCTGATAACAATGTATTTTTAAGAGAAAGTAAATCTAAATGGTATGTTTTGTACTTTTCAGGAATGATTTCTCTTTTCCCAGAAATAGTAATTTTAGACTCTGTTATTTCTGTCCAAACTGATTGATTTGATTGAGCAAAAACACCAAATGAAGATAAAGCAAAAGTGATTGATATTTGTATGTTTTTCATAGCTTAAAACTTAATTTTAATAAATCTAATGAATATTAAGGAGATTATGAAATTTTCAATTTTTTAACAGAATTTGAGAGATAAACTAACAAATGTCATTTCTTTTAGTCACTTTAGTTTATATATTTGTTTTGTTATAAACCCAATTTAAAATTAAAAAAATGAAAAAAGTATTTTTAATGTTAGCTTTTGCTGGATTAGTAGGAAGTGTTTCAGCAACTGTTAATCAAGATGATAAAACAGCAGCAAAAAAAGAATGCAAAAAAGGTGATAAAGCTTGTTGCAAAGATAAAAAAAGTGAAGATGGAAAAGCTTGTTCTGGTCACGAAAAAGGAGAAAAGAAAGCTTGTTGCAAAGATAAAAAAAGTGAAGATGGAAAAGCTTGTGCTGGTCACGAAAAAGGAGAAAAGAAAGCTTGTTGCAAAGACAAAAAAGCTGCTGGAACTACAACAGAAACTAAACCAGCTGAAACAAAATAATTTTTTTGTTTCATAAACATAAAAAAAGCTCATTCAATATAAATTGAATGAGCTTTTTTTATGAAATTCAAAAATACAACCTATCTTACATCAAACTTTAATAAATATGGATTTTACGAAATATGACTTTTCCCAATTAACGGATTTTATTCGGCAGATAAGACTTATTTCAAATTCAGATGAAGACGAATTCAATCAATTACTAAAAGAACTTATTACTAAAAAATCTGTTGATGAACGTTTTAAAAAAGAATTATCTGATTTTTCTATTTTATTAATCGATAGTGCATTTTTTGTAAATGCTTTTGCAGAATATGGTATTAACTCAAACCGAGGATTTTTTCCGGAGACTGCTAGACGATTGAAGCATAAAATTTTACCTCCTAATTCGTCCGAAAATGAGTTAAGTCATTTTATAGTTTTTGTATTTAACAAACCAACAGATTATGTCTGGCTCGAAAAAGTTAATTATTCGAGTTGGGAATCGATCATCAATCTGATTGATACAAGTCAGTTTTCAATAAAGTCCGAAAAATTAACACATCAAATTCATAATGCAATTATTATCTTATGCCATCGTTTAACCGCCATTGGTATTGATCCTTATTTGGCAAATAAACTCCCTGAGATAGATGATATCAATTCTCCTTTTTTTGAATTAAACAATCAAGTGCCCCTGTTTATTAAAAGATATTTAACGAATAATGGCATAGGAGTTTCTGATGATGAATTTGAATTAGTAATAAGAACGATTACTAAAGCGGAACAGTCATTTATAATACTTCAAGCTAAAAAAGATGAAATAGGAACAAGTTTGCACTTGACATTTTTAGTGAAAAGGGCTCAACAACATGTTAATAGAATTAAATTATTGTTAAATTTATTTATTGCGAAACAAGCTGCCAATAGGGTTTTAACCGTATCTCTATTAATCACAGAATTGGTAAGAGCAGAACATACAAAAAACAGAGTAGGACAATTTATCAAAGAAAATACAAATTTATTGGCTTATAGAATTGTAAGTCATACCTCTCAAAAAGGAGAACATTACATTGGGTTTTCTAAGCATGAAAATTATGAACTATTCAAATCGGCCATAGGAGGCGGCTTAGTGGTTGTGTTTTTGGTTTATGTTAAACATTTCATACATCACTTACATCTATCATTATTTTTTGAAGGCTTTTTATTTGGATTAAATTACGCTATAGGGTTTGTTTTTATGCACTTAGTACATTTTACCTTAGCAACTAAACAACCAGCTATGACGGCCTCCTATATTGCCGAAAGCATTGATAACAATATGGGGCTGAACAACAAGCCTTGGCCTGTTTTTAAACAAATTATGCGCAGCCAGTTTATATCACTTATTGGTAATTTAATAATTGTATTGCCGCTTTGTTTTATAATTGCATGGTTGGTAAATCACTATTTTAATTACTCCATATTTAATTATACTGAATCTAAATCACACATGATGTCTAATCATCCTCTGTATAGTGCTTCGCTTATTTATGCTTTCATTACGGGTATCTTCCTATCTCTATCTGGTATTGTTATTGGCTATATAGATAACAAAGTAGTTTATTCCGAAATACCAGCACGTATTATCAAACATCCTAAAATTGTTAAGTTGTATAACTTAGAGAAGCGGCAACGTATAGCTACCTTTACCGAAAAAAATTTAGGCGCCATAATCGGAAATGTGTTTTTAGGATTTTGTTTAGGAACGGCAGGAAATATAGGGAAATTTATAGGTATCCCATTTGACATTAGACACGTCACTATTTCTGCAGGTAATTTTGGCATTGCATTAGGCAGTGATAATGCATACCACTTAGAACTAATTCTAACGGTATTTATTTGTATATTATTCATAGGCTTGATTAATATTGCTTCTAGTTTTTTAATTTCATTTGTTTTGGCTTGTCGTTCTAGAAATTTATCGGCGAAACAATCTTTAAAAATATTAATCGGACTTTCAACAAAAAAAATGGGAAATTTTTAAACTATTGGAAATCAAGTTTGAAAAACCAACTATTATTGCTTTATTTGTTTAACTGATTTAAAACACTAAATTGATATGAAAGTTGGCATTCCATCGGAAATATTTCCAAACGAACTAAGAGTTGCCGCAACTCCAAAAACGGTTAAACGATTGCAAAAGCAAGGATTTGAAGTTTACATTCAGCATAACGCGGGGATAAAAGCAAATTTTTCTGATAAAGATTTTGAAGAGGCAGGCGCTAAAATTGTTCAAACAGCGGCTGATATTTATAGTAATTCGGATATTGTTTTAAAGGTTAAGGAACCTTCGATGGAAGAAGTTGATATGATGAAAGAAGGATTGGTTTTGTTGAGCTATTTATGGCCAGCACAAAATCAACCATTACTTCAAAAATTAGCTGATAAAAAAGTGAACGCTGTGGCAATGGATGCCATTCCACGTATTTCAAGAGCTCAAAAAATGGATGTTTTATCATCTATGGCAAATATTGCTGGATACAGAGCTGTTATTGAAGGTTCATATCATTTTGGAAGATTTTTAAACGGACAAATTACTGCTGCTGGTAAAGTAGAACCAGCTAAAGTATTGGTAATTGGTGCTGGTGTTGCTGGTTTAGCAGCTATTGGTGCAGCCAATTCATTGGGAGCAATAGTTAGAGCATTTGATACTCGTAAAGAAGTGGCCGAACAAATTGAATCGATGGGTGCGCAATTCTTAACCGTTGAAATTGAAGAAGACGGTGCTACATCATCAGGTTACTCAAAAGAAATGAGTCCAGCATTTATTGAAGCTGAAATGAAGTTGTTTTTAGAACAAGCTAAGGAAGTTGATATTGTTATTACAACTGCTCAAATACCTGGCAGACCTGCTCCGAAATTATGGATGGATTACCACGTAGCTGCTATGAAACCAGGTTCTGTTATAATAGATTTAGCGGCATCAACAGGCGGAAACTGTGCTCTTACAAGAAACGGAGAAGTTTACACAACCGACAATGGTGTTACCATGGTAGGTAAATTAAGTCAATTACCAAGTCAAGCTTCACAATTATATGGTAACAACTTATGTCATTTATTAGATGATATGGGTAAAGCTGAAAAATGGAAGATTGACATGGAAGATGCTGTAGTATCCCGAGCTATGGTAACTTATAATGGTAAAATTAATTGGCCGCCTGCTCCTCTTCCAGTAAGCCCTACCGCAGGAGGAACTAAAAAAGTGGTTGCACCTACTGCTGAAGAGATTAAAATATCTGATGCTGAAAAAGCAAAAAAAGAAACTACTTCAATGTTTATTCGTTTGGCAGTTGTTGGCGCTTTATTACTTTTTGT
>JAYVIS010000336.1:0-5099 GCA_043769975.1 Bacteroidota bacterium | reverse complement strand
TTCTTACGAAGCCACTATAACCTATTTTACATTAGCATTAACAAAAAAAAACGCACAGTCCATTTTTGTATTTGATGATATTAATTGGAGTAATGATATGCAAAAAGCTTGGGAAGAAATTTACAACCATAAAGACGTAAAATTAAGTTTAGATTTTTTTCATTTCGGAATTGTGTTTTTCAGAACCGAACAGAAAGAAAAAGAACATTTTGTTTTAAAGTTTTAATTTAACTTAGCAGGCAAAACCATCACAAATTCTGGAATAGTTACTTTAAATTCAGATTTATCAACCATTTTACGCATAGTATAAAAACCACTCATTTTTCCAATTTCGGTAATAAAATCACAACCACTATTATAAGAGAATGATTCATTTGGTTCTAAAGTAGGTGTTTCTCCAATAACTCCTTCGCCATCAACTTGCTTTTTTTGGCCAAAACAATCCGTTATGTCCCAGTGACGCTTTAATAATTTAACAGTGTATTCACTTTTATTTGTAATAGTGATTTCATAAACAAAAAAATAATGCCCTTCTTTTGGTGATGATTGAGGTGCATAATATTGAGTTTGAACCGAAATTTCTATTCCATGGGTAATAATCGAATTCATGTTTTTTATATATAAAATATTACGAAATATAACTTATAATAGCCTAAACTCAAAAAAAAACTTATAATGTATATAGTTGAATATCAATTCTTTAAAAATAAATATATTTTCATTTTCTTAAAAAATTAATCTTAAAAAATCATATATTTGTACCCCAATTTTTAATCAAGGTATTGATTGGAAACTAAATAATTAAACTAACCTCTTCGGTAGCCTTGATATATCGAATACAATTATTAAAAAAAATGGCAGATAAAAATGCAAATGTTGGGAATCCCGATTTCGATTGGAGTTCTATTGGAAGAAAAAACGATAACTATTCAGAAACTGAAAGAACATCGTTAGATGAAATGTATGGTAAATCATTAAGTACAATTTCTGATGCTCAAGTAATTTCAGGAACTGTAGTTTCTAAAAACTCTCGTGAAGTTGTTGTAAACATTGGTTACAAATCTGATGGAGTTGTTTCATTATCAGAATTTCGTTACAATCCTGATTTGAAAATTGGTGATTCTATTGAAGTATTTATTGAAAAAGCAGAAGATGCAAATGGTCAATTAATATTATCTCATAAATTAGCTCGTGCTGGTAAAGCTTGGGATAGAGTTAATGAGGCTCTTAATACTGACGAAATTATTAAAGGGTTTGTTAAATGCCGTACTAAAGGTGGTTTAATCGTTGATGTATTTGGTGTTGAAGCATTTTTACCAGGATCTCAAATTGATGTTAAACCAATTCGTGATTATGATGTTTATGTTGGAAAAACAATGGAATTTAAAGTTGTGAAAATCAACAATGAATTTAAAAATGTTGTAGTATCTCACAAAGCATTAATTGAAGCTGAAATTGAATCTCAAAAACGTGATATCATTTCTAAATTAGAAAAAGGACAAGTATTAGAAGGTATTGTAAAAAATATCACTACTTACGGTGTGTTTATTGATTTAGGTGGTGTTGACGGTTTAATCCATATTACTGATTTATCTTGGGGACGTATTAATCACCCAGAAGAAATCGTTAAATTAGACGAGAAAATTAACGTTGTAATTTTAGATTTTGATGATGATAAAAAACGTATTGCATTAGGTCTAAAACAATTATCTTCTCACCCTTGGGAAGCTTTAAGTCCTGATTTAAAAATTGGTGATAAAGTAAAAGGTAAAGTTGTTGTTTTAGCTGATTATGGTGCTTTTGTTGAAATTGCACAAGGTGTTGAAGGCTTAATTCACGTTTCTGAAATGAGCTGGTCACAACATTTACGTTCTGCTCAAGAGTTTTTAAAAGTAGGTCAAGAAGTTGAAGCAGTAGTTTTAACTTTAGATAGAGAAGAGCGTAAAATGAGTTTAGGTGTTAAGCAATTAACTCCTGATCCTTGGAATATGATTGTTGACAAATACGCTAAAGGAACTAAACACAATGGTATTGTACGTAACTTTACAAACTTTGGTGTTTTTGTTGAATTAGAAGAAGGTGTTGATGGTTTAGTTCATATCTCTGATTTATCTTGGAGCAAAAAAATTAAACATCCATCAGAATTTTGTAAAATTGGTGATAAATTAGATGTAACAGTTTTAGAAATAGATGCTGAAAACCGTCGTTTATCATTAGGTCACAAACAATTAGAGGATAATCCTTGGGATGTTTTTGAAACAGTATTTACAATTGATTCAGTTCATCAAGGAACAATTACTTCTATCAATGATAAAGGAGCTACAATTAACTTAACTTATGGTGTTGAAGGGTTCTGCCCATCTCGTCACTTAAACAAAGCTGATGGTACAACTGCTAAAGTTGAAGATGTAATGGATTTCAAAGTAATTGAATTCAGTAAAGAATCAAAACGTATTGTTGTTTCTCACGCTCGTTTACACGAAGAGGTGAAAGAAGAGGCTAAGAAAGTTGAAAAAGCAACTAAAACAGCTGAAACTGATGATACTAAAAAAGCAGTAAAGAAAATGAAAGACAACCAAGAGAAAACTACTTTAGGTGATATTTCAGCATTATCTGCTCTTAAAGATAAAATGGACGGTAAATAATCTATCCAAAAAATAAAAGCTGAAACCACGCCATGGTTTTTAGTTTTTGAGTCCAAAAACCCTTTCAGGAAACTGAAGGGGTTTTTGGTTTTTATGAAGTTTTTAGATGAATAAAAATTATATTTGCAGTATGAGTAAATTCTTAATTATAGGTTTAGGAAACATTGGGGATGAATATGCTCACACTCGCCATAACATAGGTTTTGATGTGCTTGATTATTTAGCAAAAGAACACGATTTAAAATTTAAAACTGATAGGTTAGCTGACGTTGCAGAATTAAAATACAAGGGCAAACAACTTGTTTTAATAAAGCCGAGCACTTACATGAATCTAAGTGGCAAAGCAATGAATTATTGGATGCAAGCCGAAAAAATTCCTGTAGAAAATTGCTTGGTGATCGTTGATGAATTAGCATTACCATTTGGAAAAATACGTATTGGCCCTAAAGGAAGTGATGGCGGACATAATGGTTTAAAAAACATACAGGAAATATTACAAACAACAAACTATGCTCGCATGCGATTTGGAATTAGTAATGAATTTGGGAAAGGAAACCAAGTTAATTACGTACTAGGAAAATGGAGTGATGAAGAAAAGAAAACATTAAACGATCGCTTAAAAATTGCAAGTGATGCAATAAAAGCGTTTACATTTACTGGGCTTCAGCGTTGCATGAATGACTTCAACAAAGCATAATTAAATACCCAAGTCTAAATAAGATTTATAGGATTTATTATAGTCTTCAATACTTTTTAAAATAACTTCGTGAGCTTTTTCTCTTCCGTATACTTCAGGTATTTCAACTATAGCAATACTTTCACCAGGTATATTTTTATAAGTTAAAAAATAATGTTTCAACCGATTTAATAATGATTCGGGGACATCACTGATATCTTTCCACTTATTATACATTTCATCTTTAGCCATTACAGCAATTATTTTATCATCAGCCTCTCCTTTATCAATCATTCTAAATCCACCAATAGGAATGGCTTCAATTAAAATATCTCCACTGGTAATATTTCTTTCTGTTAATACGCAAATATCTAATGGATCTCCATCACCAATAATGTCAGTACGATTTGTTACTGCATTTGCAAGTTTTGCAACTTCATCCCCACAAAATGTTTGAGGTACAAAACCATATAAAGCAGGGACAATATTAGAAAATTTTTGAGGTCTATCAACTTTTCGATAACCTGATGTTTTATCAATTTCATATTTCACATGGTCTGCAGGAACCATTTCTATAAATGAAGTAATTACTTCAGGTGCATTTTCTCCATAAGAAATTCCGTGCCATGGGTGAGCTTTATATAATTGTACTTTTTTCATAACAATTGTCTTTAATTATTTTAATAATTTTTTAACTAACCAAATAAAAAACACTAAGCCTATTAATGAGAAAATTAATACAACTATAAATTGATTACTTGTAGGTATAATGTTCCTATTCTCTACTCTATTAGGATTGTTTTTTAAAAGTTTATGTAAGCCTAAATTTTTTTGAAGATATTTTAATTCTTCATCATAGCTCACCCCAGTATTTACAGTAAAAAAATCCTCTTTTATATTTTTAATATATACCCTGCTCCTACTACAAAAATCCAATTTAGCATTATCAATTTGATAATAATTTGTGTAGATAATCCATTCATCACCACTACGTAAATCAAGTTTACACACATCCTCATTATTATAAATAATTTTAAAATTTTGAGCTATCATTCCTTTATACAACTCATCAATTGTAAAAACAGCCTCACTTCTAACGCCATTTATTTTTAAGGAATTAATTTTCCCTTTAAATATTATATCATATTTATTAAGCTCAGCTGTATTTAATTGCGTTAATGGGCATTGACAAGCTATGCCTAACTGACTAATAAAAATGAAGGCGAAAATATAATATTTCATATTAAACTTTAATCGTTTTTATAAATTGCAAAGTTGCTTCCAACTCTTGATACATAACTTTGTCTTCATTTATAAACGGAATCAATTTTCTAAAATCTTTCAACATTGTTTCAATGATTATAGAAGATTTTAATGGTCTTCTAAACTCTATAGCTTGGGAGGCATTTAATAATTCAATTGCTAGCAGTTTTTCTACATTCTCAATCACTCTAAAACACTTTGTAGCTGCATTTGCGCCCATACTCACATGATCTTCTTGTCCATTACTAGAAACAATACTATCAATGCTTGCGGGTGTGCATAATTGTTTATTTTGACTAACAATGCTAGCCGCAGTATATTGAGGAATCATAAAACCAGAATTTAAACCTGGCTTAGCTACTAAAAAAGCAGGTAAATTTCTAATACCTGATATTAACTGATAAACTCGTCGTTCAGATATACTTCCTAATTCAGCCATTGCTATTGATAAAAAATCAAATGATATGGCTAATGGTTGACCGTGAAAATTACCACCTGAAATAATATCGTCATCT
>JAYVIS010000335.1:0-3945 GCA_043769975.1 Bacteroidota bacterium | reverse complement strand
ATATGTTTAAAATTATAATGAAAACGATTGACTCACTCAGGATTTTTGTAGTTTCGAGAGAGCCCGATATTAATGGTAATTTTCCTTTTAGGAGAGTGCAAACGGTTATTGAAAACTTAAATGGAGAACTAAGAATAGATGCTCCTAAAAACCATAGCGGCTGGGGAAAAGCACCAACCTATCCTCATTTTCAGAGTTTCAAAGAGGGTTATATTTTTTATGACAAATACACAACTTTTAAAGGAGTTTACAACAGAGATAAATTTTATTTTAAATTGGATCCATTTACAATGGATAGTTTAGATAATTTTAGAAATGAAGGTTTAATATTTGATGGAGAATTTTCTTCTGCGGGAATATTCCCAAAATTTAGAGAAAAACTATCCTTACAAAAAGATTATTCATTAGGTTTTGTAAGAAGTACACCTCCTGGTGGCTATCAAGTGTACGGAGGGAAAGCAAAATTCGAAAACGAAATCAGATTATCGAACAAAGGATTAAGAGCTGATGGTGATTTAAATTACATCACATCTACCACAAAATCCAAAGACTTTATTTTCTTTCCTGATAGTATGAATACGATGGCAAGTTCTTTTGATATAAAAGAACAAATTGATCCAATTGAGTTCCCTCAATCATATGCTGATACTGTATTTGTACATTGGGTGCCTTACAAGGATATTATGAATGCAACTGATAAAGCGAGTCCTTTTAAAACCTATAATGGCAAATGTACGTTTAAAGGAAAATATTCATTGAGCCCACTTGAATTGCGTGGAAACGGCGTTGTTGATTTAATTAAAGCTGATTTGCAAGCAGTCAATATATTATTTAAACAGCATCAGTTTTTTTCAGATACTGCTGACTTTAATATAAGAGCAATTGAAGATGAAGGTTTCACTTTTGCATCTGATAATGTTAATGCAAAAATGGATTTAGAAAAACGTGTGGGAGATTTTGTAGCAAATGGAAAAGGGTCAGTTGTTAGATTTCCGAAAAATCAATACATAGCTTATATGGACAGATTTAAATGGTTTATGGATACAGAAGAAATTCAATTAGGTGATGAAAATAAAAAATTGGATGCCGACCCTGAAAATGGTCTGGATTTAGAAGGGCCAGAGTTTATTTCGGTCCATCCAAAACAAGATTCTTTGCGATTTATTGCTCCTGCAGCAAAGTATGACATTCGTAAATATATTATTACAACTATTAATGTTCCATTTGTGAATGTAGCAGATGCAAGAATTTTTCCAGATTCAGGAAAAGTAATTATTAGAAAAAATGCGGTCATTGATACTTTAAAAAATACCATCATTTTAGCAAATACAGTTACTAAATACCATACTATTAGAAATGTAACAGCTAATATTTTTGGTCGAAAAAGTTATTTAGCAACCGGAGAATATCAATATTTAGATGAAAACAAAAAGCCCTATTTAATTAAATTTAATACGATAAAACCTGATACCACAGGGCAAACTGTTTCGGAAGGTAATATTTCTGAAGAAGCAAAATTTCAATTTAATGATTATTTCAGTTTTGCGGGAAAAGTAAAACTCTTTGCTACTAACCAATTTTTAACTTATCAAGGCGGAACTAAAATTGTACATAATTGTGGAAAAATTGGAAAGGCCTATTTGAAGTTTGATGGTGAAATTAATCCTGAAGCCATCTTAATTCCATTACCAGAAAGCGCTACTGATATGAATGGGAAAGCCCTTGGATCCGCCATTATATATGGCCCAGATACGAATATGGTTTATTCATCGTTCGTATCAATTAGAGGTGGAAAAAAAGATTTGGACGTTATTAAATCATCCGGCTTTTTAGGTTACAATAAAGAACGCGGAGAATATGTTATTACAAATGCAGAAAAAATGGTAGAACAAAATTTACCAGGAAATTATATTAGTTTAAATACTGCTAATTGTAAAGTATATGCAGAAGGAAAAATGGATCTAGGTGCTGATTTAGGTCAAGTTAAATTAAACTCATTTGGTATTGCAACTCACAATTCAATTAACGACTCTGCTACTTTTGAATTAATGACAACCATTGATTTCTTTATGGATAAAGGTGCGCTTAAAAAAATGTTTAAAGACATGGAAGTCTTCTTAAATACGCATGAAGCAGTTGATTTTAATAATGTCACTTTTATAAAAGGAATTACAGAATTAATTGGAAAAGAAAAAGGTGATAAAGTCATGTCCGATTTAAATTTAACAGGAAGCATTAAGCGTTTTCCTGATGAATTTGAGAAAACATTCTTAATCAGTAACATGCAAATGAAATATGACAAATCAAGTCGTTCATTTGTGTCTGTTGGAAAAATTGGAATTGGAGCTATTAATAAAAATGAAATTTACAGACAAACGCCTGGTAATATTCAAATTAAAAAACAAAAAGGTGGAGACATCTTAAATATGTATTTTGAATTTGATCCTCAAACGTGGTATTTCTTTAGTTATTTTAAAGGGGTGATGAGTGTGGTTAGTAGTAATGCAGAATTTAATAATGATTTAAAAAACTTAAAACCTAAAGACAGAAAACAAGAATTAGCGAAAGATAACAAAGGTCCTTCTTATCAATTTACACCATGTGCACCAGCCAAACGTGATCAATTTATTCGTAAAATGAAAATGATGAATGCTGCGGAAGAATAAACAAACTAATTACTAAGCAAGCTCAAATAAATTGAAACTTATGAGTTTTGATTTATTTGAGTTAGTTTAAAATCTCAACTTCCTTTTCGTGGATGTAAAGAATTATTTTTATGACTGAAGCATAGCCCAATTTCAATAAGGCATTTTTGTAATCCTGCATTTGAGAATGATACTTGGAAGCGTTGCGCATACCTGTTTTATAATCAATCACAATCGCTTCATTATCAATAATAACAACCCTATCCGGGCGAAGTATTTCTCCTGTTTCTGTTAATATCTCAAACTCATTTTTTACTATTAAATTGGGTTCAAAATATTTACTAATTTTTGTATTGATTAAAATATTTTTAAGATCTTTCTTTATCAATTCAGCTTCTGATTGTGTGATTTCTCCATTCAAAATGGATTTCTCAACCACTAAATCAATATCATCTTTTGAGTTTATTAGCGACAAAATATAATGAACTAAAATCCCATATTCTCTTGCTTTAGTGACTTCTTCCGATGAATTAAAAGCACTTGAATTTTTTATTTTAATTGGATTTTCCTCATTAAAATTAAGTGTTGCTATTTGTAATTGCTCTAATTTTAACTGAAGATGTGCATTTTCCTTTTTATGAGTTAATTCTCCAAATTCAATTTTGTTTTCTAATTTATCAAATTGAGGTTGATGTAATGCATATTCGATTAACCACGTATAACAACTATTAGCAACATTTGTATTTGGTTTTGGTGAAATAATATGTAACCGATCAACAGCTCTGGTAAAATTAACGTAAAGCATATTAAGGCAATCTAATTTCACTAACATCAATTCTTTATCAGCTAAAGGTTTGTAGGAAGTAGTCGCCAATTTTTTACCAATATTTAATAAAGCAATTGGTAAATTAAGTTCATCTTTTTCTTCGGTTAAATTAACCCAAATTGGATTGGTTTTATCTGTTTTAAAGTTAACATACGGAGAGATGACAATTGGAAATTCTAAGCCTTTAGAAGCATGAATAGTCATTATATTTACAGCGTTTATACCTTCAGGGATAATGACAGAAGCCTTTAATGAACGCTTTTGCCACCAATTTAAAAACATAGAAATATTTGAAGTGTTGGTTTGCAAAAAAGATAATACTTCATCTAAAAAAAAGCGAACATATTGTGGATTTTGAACATTTAAATGAAGCGATTTTGAAATTTCAACACAGCAATCGTATAAATTAGAAGTCGTAATTTTTAGTTCATCAATTTTTATTCCGTTATCGTTTAAAAGTTTTATTAAAGACGA
>JAYVIS010000334.1:0-4358 GCA_043769975.1 Bacteroidota bacterium | reverse complement strand
CTCACCGCCACTATTTACAGAGCCAAACCATGTTGGAATGGCAAGCAAAATAAAGTACAAAAAGAGTCCGAAAAGGCCTATTTTTTTTGATTTTACACCAACTTTAAACCAAGCAAAACTGATTATTACCAAACTAATGATTCCATAAATTGGTCCTGAATTTTGTAGCGTAGGAAATACTGATAAGTTAATTGGAAATAAAACTTTTCCTAAAAAAACAAAATTTGCTAATGTGAAATTTTTAATAATAAGCAACCAATTTGCACTAAACAACGGGATAACATTCACAATGTTTTTTCTTAATATAAACCATGACAAAGAAATTGCTATCCAAAATAATACAAATACAACTAATTGCTTTTTACCTGGCTTAATTGTAATATAATATAAAAAGAAAAAAATGAATGGTAAGGTAATTGCATTTTCTTTTGTTAGAAGGGCGCATATAAAAAACAAAAAATGGAGCACTAATAAATGTATTCTAAAACTTTTTAAATATTGCATTAAACAAATTATTGAACTTAATGCGAATATGCCAAATATTAAATCGTTACGACCAGGAATTAAAGCTACTGAATGCAGCAATAATGGATGAAAAACAAATATTGAAACAAAAATAAATGCAGTTTGTTTCGAAACAGAAAAGATTGTTAAGAATCGGAAAAACAAACAGCAAAAAATAAAATGGTAAATTAAATTAGAAAGATGGAAATAAAAGGGAGACAATTGTCCTATTCTATAATCTAAAACAAAGGATAATAAAAAAAATGGCCTATAATAAATCCCTAAAGTGGGCTTGGTAAAAGCTTCAATAATTGGCGTTGTACCTGTTAAAAAAGGCGCGTTTTTTACAATAAGCCATTGTTCATCCATTGGTGAGAAACCAAAGAATAAACTTTTTCCGTAAAGTAAAACTAGAAGTAAAAATATACTAATATAAACGGTATAGTTATTTTTTAATATTATTTTAGTTAGTGTATTCATCTTTAAAATAGAGTTTCTAAAATACTAATTTTAAGCATGCGATTTCAATAGATATTTATATTAAATTTATGATCAGATTTCATATAACAAATCATGCGCTATATTACTGCTAATCATATTTTTTCAGGAAACGATTTTTTAAAACCTAACTCAGTCATTGTATTAGATGATAAAAACCAGATCATCGATTTAATTAGCTCAAATACCATAGAACCCAGTAATATTGAACATTTTGAAGGTGTCATTTCACCTGGCTTTATAAACACTCATTGTCATTTAGAATTAAGCCATTTAAAAAATCACATTGAACCCAAAACAGGGATCGTAAATTTTGCTCTAGATATAATTAAAAAAAGAAATTTAGCAAGCGTTGAAGAACAAAAAGAGGCAATGGTCTTAGCTGATACGTTAATGTTTGAACAAGGCATTGTAGCCGTTGGCGACATTAGTAATTCTAATATTTCTAAAGAGATTAAAGCAAAATCTCACATTTACTATCACACATTTGTAGAATTAATTGGACTAAATCCACAAAAATCAGAAACCGTATTTAAGACAGGAAAAGATTTATTAAATGATTTTAAAAGTCTCAATTTATCTTCTTCCCTTGCTCCGCACGCACCCTATACGGCATCAAAAGAATTGATTAATCTGATTTCGAACGAATGTTTCAGTTTAAAAAAACCAACTAGTATTCATAACCAAGAAAGCATTGCAGAAAATGATTTTTTTAATTCTAAATCAGGGGATTTTTTAAAACTCTATAATGCATTAAATATTAATATTGATTTTTTTGAACCAACGCACATCACCAGTTTACAGAGTATTTTAAACTCGTTTAATAAAAACATAAATACGTTATTAGTTCATAATACATTTACAAGTATTAAAGATGTGATTTTTGCAAAAAAATGCCATCAACACTTATTTTGGTGTTTATGCCCAAACGCGAATTTGTATATAGAAAATACCTTACCGAATATTGATTTATTAATTTCTGAAAGTTGCGAAATAACAATGGGTACAGACAGCTTAGCGAGTAACGGTACACTTTCAATCATTGAAGAAATAAACACTATAAAAAAACAATTTCCTGATATAGCACTCGGAGCGCTTTTGAAAATGTCAACCTATAATGGCGCTAAATTTTTAGGGATTGAAAACGAATTTGGATTAATAGAAAAAGGCAGAAAATCTGGTTTAAATTTATTAATTGAAAATGAAGGTTGTTTTTCAGTCAAAAAACTTACGTAATGCTAATTCAAAAATAATAATCGACGAAAATTTTATACTATTCCAATAGTAGATGTTAAGGTAAATAATGAATAATCATCATTAATTTTCTTAAAATCAGTTTTTAGTTTGTTTCCACTTTTCATTCCTATGGTAATAAATCCAAGGCCTGCACCTCCTTTATCACTCATGGTATTGTTTTCCAAATGCTCAAGATAATAAGCTTTTAACGCTTTTTCATCATCAAAAGAATTAATAGTATGAATCTGTTTTTCAAGAAATGGAATGGCAGAATTTGAAATTAAATTAGCTGAAATAACATTTACTTTAACCCCATTTTTAGCTAAAATAAAGAAATTATGTTGCTCACCAACGTTGTTTTTATGCCCGTGAATAAGCATATTTTGCAATGTTTCAACACTAATGAAAAATATTTTTTTGATTGGTCCTTTTGGAATTTCAAGAGAAGAGATTTTTTCTTCTACACTGTTTTCCAATGTTGAAATAACACTTTGAGTTAATTCGCCAATATGAGTTACCAAGACACTCTCGTGTTGCTTGGTATCCTCAAGCAGTTTCTCATACTGCTCTTGTACAAATTCTTTCTCGTTATGTTTATCTTGACTCAAATTTTTATTTAAATAAACCGTTTACTTCTGCATCAATCATTCTAATTACTTTCCCTAAATCTTCTTTACTTTCAGAAAAATTAATTTCATCAATATCAACTATTAACACTTTACCACCTTCATATGTTGTGATCCAAGCTTCGTATCTTTCATTTAATCTTTTTAAATAATCTAAACGAATAGAGTTTTCATAATCTCTTCCTCTTTTCTGAATATGTTTTACTAAAGTAGGAACAGATGCTCTTAAATATATAATTAAATCAGGAGCCTTAACAAGGCTATCCATTAATTTAAAAAGATTAAAATAATTATCATAATCGCGGGTTGTCATTAAACCCATGGCATGCAAATTTGGAGCAAAAATATAAGCATCTTCATAGATAGTTCTATCTTGAACTACCTTTTGTTTTCCTGTTCTAATTTCTTGAACTTGACCGAAACGAGCATTTAAAAAATACACTTGAAGATTGAATGACCAACGCTGCATATCATCGTAAAAGTCATTTAAATAAGGGTTGTCATCAGCATCTTCGTAATGCGGAGTCCATTTATAGTGTTTAGCTAACAATGAAGTTAATGTTGTTTTTCCTGACCCAATATTACCGGCAATTGCTATGTGCATAAAATCTTCTTTCTAAAAATACCTACAGTTTATAATATACTAATATACAGTTTTATTGAAACAAACAAAACTTTTTTATTTTTTTTTTCGAAGCCCTAATTTTTAATAAATTAACGGTTAAGTTTATTCAATTATTTTACAGAATTCAATATAATCAGTGGGTTATATTTTGTTAAAATACTCTTCGTATCCTCTAATGCTTCTTTCATTTTTTGTTTATGATTTGCATTTAAATAGGCTGGTAATTTTAAGCTATCCGTTGACCATTCTGCAGGAAATAAAATATGCATTTTTTTTGTCCCATCACCTCTGTATACCCAAGTAGGACAATAGCTTGCGTTTTTATAATTAGTAATGTTTTTGGTGACATTTTTTTGAATAGTTAATTTCAAAATAACACCAGCATCTGTATATCTCCAGTACTGATTTGACAAAAAATTCCCTAAAGAATAAGCAATAAAAACAGTATCATTTATAGCTTTTGAAAACTGAGTTGTAGTTGGCCCAATTACATGAGGATGTGCACCAATTACAATATTTGCACCTGCATCTAAGGCATATTTTACAGCATTTTTTTGGGAAACTGTAGGCTCCGAAATATTTTCAACTCCCATGTGATAAAACACCAAAATAGCATCAGCTCCTTTTTTCTTGCATGATTTAACGGCATTTGTAATGCCAGCAGAATCAATCACATTAAGCATGTAATTATGAGCATCACTAGGATAAGATCCATTAGTGCCATAGGTATAATTTAAAATACCTAATTTAATTCCTTTAATATTAAGAATTCGAAGAGAATCATGATCTTCTTTGCTTAAATAGGTTCCGGCATATCCCAAATTATTCTTTTTAATAACCTCAACAGTTCTTAATAAACCAGCTTCTCT
>JAYVIS010000333.1:0-9569 GCA_043769975.1 Bacteroidota bacterium | reverse complement strand
GTTGACGCAAAGTGGCATTAATCCTGCTGACGAAAAAACATTGTTAATTTATTCCACAACTAAAGGGAACATTGATTTATTAGAAAAAAATAATACCTCTGCTATTGATAAAAACAGAATGTATTTGTGGAGTTTTGCAAATGTATTAAAGCAACATTTTAATTTTAATCACACTCCTGTTGTCTTATCAAACGCTTGTATATCTGGGCTATTAGCCATTATTATTGCTAAGCGTTATATAGAAAGTGGCGCATACAACAACGTGATTGTTTGTGGTGGAGATATTTTATCTGAATTTACCTTGAGTGGTTTTAAATCGTTTAACGCCTTAAGCAATGAACCAAGTAAGCCATTTGATGCCAATAGAGTAGGGATTAATTTAGGCGAAGCTGTTTCAACTATTTTAATTACCAATAACAAAGCATTAGCAAAACCTTACGAAACCCAAATCATCAGTGGTTTTTCAGCAAATGATGCCAACCATATTTCGGGGCCATCACGCACGGGCGATGGATTGTTTCAATGTTTAAATCAATTAAATGTGGCAAACAAAACTGACATTGGTTTTATTTCAGCACATGGAACTGCTACACCGTTTAATGATGAGATGGAATCCATTGCTATTGAAAGAGCTGATTTATCAGATATTCCGGTAAATAGTTTAAAGGGATATTACGGACACACACTTGGTGCTGCAGGCGTTTTAGAAACCATTTTATCTTTAGAATCTTTAAAAAATCAAACCTTACTTAAATCTGAAGGCTTCGAAAGCCTTGGTGTTTCAGGGAAAATTTCAGTGATTGATTCATTTGAAAAAAAATCATTTCAATCGTTTATAAAAACGGCTTCTGGTTTTGGAGGTTGTAATGCAGCAGCTTTATTTTCTAAACTATAATGAATAACATCATTTCATACGCACATATAAAAAATAATTCTGTTTCAGTAAACGATACGCTAGTGTTTAGTTCTGAAAAAAATGCCACACTTCCCGAATTTTTATCTGAGGCCTACAAGTCAATGGGAATAAGCTATCCAAAGTTTCATAAAATGGATTTGCAATGCAAGTTAGGCTTTTTGTGTGCGGAGTTTGCTTTACAAAACACTGCTTTTATTTCTGAAAATGATTTAAGTAAAATAGCTATCGTCATTTCAAATTCGGCTTCGAGTTTGCAAACTGATAAATTGCATCAACATTCAATTGACGATAAAACAAATTATTTTCCATCACCAGCCGTTTTTGTTTACACACTTCCAAATATTAGTATTGGCGAACTAGCTATTAGGCATAAAATGACGGGCGAAAATGCTTTTTTTGTTTCTGAAAAATTTGATGCCCATTTACTAGTAAATTATACGGAGCTCGTTTTAAACGACAACGCTTCTTCTGCTATTTGCGGTTGGGTTGAGGTTGACGAAGCGGCTTACGAAGCGTTTATTTTTTTAGTTGAAACAAAAAATAATACAAATAAAAACACTATTTTTAAACCTCTTAACGAACTAGTTGTTACACAAATATATAATCAATCATAATGGACGCATTAATAGAAAAACTAAAAGGGCAAATTATTGAGCAATTAAATTTAGCTGAAGTGAAACCAGAAGAAATTAATCCTGATTCTCCTTTATTTGGAGAAGGTTTAGGTTTAGATTCTATTGACGCTTTAGAATTAATTGTATTATTAGAAAAACACTACGGCATTAAAATTGAAGATCCTAAAGACGGAAAAACAATTTTTCAATCGCTTAGAACGATGGCAGAATACATTAAAGCTAACGGTAAATCCTAAAGTATCATTTTGTCGCAACGCATTTATATTACTGGAATAGGAATGATCTCGGCTATTGGAAACAATGTGTCTGAATCTTTTTTGTCTTTAAGTCAATCCAAAACCGGTATTGGTAAAATTAATTATTTAACCACGCGTTATAAAGATGAATTTTTGGCTGGAGAAGTTAAATTATCAAATGCTGATTTAATGGATTTGGTAAAAGACAATTCTCCTGATTTAAACCGTAATTCGTATTTGGCAATGTTAGCGGCTAAAGAAGCCGTTATTAATTCGGGTATTGACACGAAGGATGGTTTACGTACTGGTGTTATTTCGTCAACAACAGTTGCAGGCATGAGTAAAACAGAAATGTTTTATAAAGAAATGTTTGAAAAAGATGATCACTTAAATGTATTAGATACGCACGATTGTGGTGATAGTACAGAACGCATTGCAGATTATATTGGCAATGTAGATTATGTGACTACCATTTCAACAGCGTGTTCATCGGCTGCTAACGCTGTTATGCTTGGCAGTAGAATGATAAAAAACGGATTGCTTGATAGAGCTATTGTTGGTGGTGTGGATGCTTTATCAAAATTTACATTTAATGGATTTAATACCTTAATGATTTTAGATAAAGAATGGTGCAAGCCATTTGATGAAAACAGAAAAGGATTAAACTTAGGAGAAGGCGCTGCATTTTTAGTCATTGAAGGCGAAGACGCATTAAGAAAAAGAAATGGAAAGGCCCTGGCTGAGGTTATTGGTTATGCCAATGCAAATGATGCGTATCACCAAACGGCTTCATCGCCCGAAGGTTACGGAGCAACATTAGCCATTACACAAGCATTAGAAATGAGTGGCTTAACAACCCGCGACATTGATTACATCAACATGCATGGCACTGGCACACCAAATAATGATTTGTCGGAAAGCATAGCTACCAAAACTGTTTTTGGAAATCATGTTCCGAAATTTAGTTCAACCAAAGCCTTTACTGGTCATACCTTAGCAGCTGCGGCAAGTATTGAAGCGGTTATTTCAACCTTATCATTACAACACCAACTAATATTTCCGAATTTAAATTTTACAACACCCATTGCCGAAACTAATTTAGTGCCGGTTACAGAGTTGTTGCAAACACCTATAAACACCATCCTTTCAAACTCATTTGGTTTTGGAGGAAATTGTTCATCCCTTATTTTTAAAAAAATATAATTTAGTTTGGTTAAAGCATACATAAACGGAACAGGTTGCATTTCGGCACAAAACACCATTGACGAGTCGTGGTTTTTTGAAACCGTTGCGCCACCAAGTATTGATTATTATAATGCGATTGAACCATCTTATAAAGAATACATTGCGCCCAATTTACTTCGCCGTATGGGAAGAGCCATAAAAATGGGTGTTACCACAGCTAGCATTGCCATAAAAAATGCTGGTGTAACAAATGTAGATGCTATTATTACCGGAACTGGCTTAGGTTGTTTTGAAGACAGTGAACGTTTTTTATTAGCCTTATTAAATAACGATGAGCAATTTTTAACGCCAACTTCTTTTATACAATCTACACACAACACCGTTGGTTCGCAAATTGCTTTAATTATGAAATGCCATAATTATAATTTCACGTATGTACATCGTGGTTTTTCTTTTGAGAGTTGCTTGCAAGATGCCATGATGTTATTTAACGAAGGCAAAGAAACGATATTGATTGGTGGCATTGAAGAGCACACGCCAAACTATGTGAATTTATACCGCAGGGCAAAAAAGTTTCAAGAACAAAACCCTGCTGTGCCATATTGGAAATCAGAAACTTCAGGTACGCAAATGGGTGAAGGCGCTGCGTTTTTTGTTTTGAATAAACACCAAACAGAAAAATCAGTTGCTTGCGTAGAAGGCATACAAACGCTTTACAAACCAAAAACTACTGAAGATATTTTAGTTAAACTGACTGCATTTTTAAAAATGTATGATTTAACGTTGGCCGATATTGATGTAACGCTTATGGGCTTTAGTTTAGATGTAAACTTTGATAAAAAATTGCAAGAGCTTTTACCACTTATTGAAAAAGAAAGTTGCCCTGCTTATTTTAAACACTTAAGTGGTGAATACCACACAGCCTCAGCTTTTGCCTTATGGTTGGCCACACAATTAATTGAAAAACAAAACTTACCAAAAGCTGTTTCTATTTCTCAAAAAACACCAGCAGCTATTAAACAGGTTTTAATCATCAACCAATATTTAGGGATAAATTATTCGTTTATGTTGGTGGCTAAGGTTTAGGGATTATTACATTTAGCTTGATATCTGTTTTCCTTACCATTGTTTTTGATATTACTTGAAACGGATTAAATTACCAAGGAAAAATATGAATATACAGTACTCGCGACAATTTATAATTCTTACGGCCTAATAGAATAATTACACTAATTACAAGTAAGGCTTTCCAAATGGTTGATATAAAAGGAAACGAATAATGTAAAACAAAAAATGTTAGGATTCCTTGTAAAGCTGCTAAGCCATAACTAATATACATGGCGCCTAAAAAATAACCTGGTTCTCTATCATAATGATAATTGCAATTTTTGCATGCATCATTCATTACTGGTAATTTAAGCAAACTCATATTTTGTTTAAATACATATCCTTTATTGCAATTCGGACATTTTTCGTGAATTACATTTAGCAAAAAGCTTTGTTTTGTATTGGAATTTTTCATGCTATAAAAGTAATAAGAGCTAAAAGAATGATGTTTAAATTATTACTCCAATAATGGTACAATTAAGACATTTTTGTATTTTTGGGTATGAAAAACGAACTTCCTGTTTATCGTATTAATGAATTCGAAATTTTAAATAATGACGGAGAGTTTTATGCAAATTGTTTAAAGCAACATGTCAACAATCATCATTTTACAAATTCGCCTCACAAACATGATTTTTATTTAGTTGTATTATTTACAAAAGGTAAGGGCAAACATGAAGTTGATTTTGAAACCTACAAGGTGGGGCCAGGTGCATTATTTGTATTAAAGCCTGGTCAAATGCATTATTGGGAACTTTCAAAGGATGTTGATGGTTTTGTGTTTTTTCATTCGCGTGAGTTTTTTGATAAAGGATTTATATCATTAAGTGTGAAAGATTTTCAGTTTTATAATTCTTTTCAAAATCCACCCTGTTTTAAAATTAAAGGAAAGTCAGTATTGAAATTAGCTGGTTTAATGGAAGAAATAGTTTCTGAATATAATTATAAGGCATTATTAAAATGGCAAAAAATTCATTCTTTAATTAACTTGGTTTACATCGAAATTTCAAGGGAATACAAGCCATTAGTTGATACTAAAAATATAAATTATTTGGAAAAGGTAAGACAGTTTGAAGATTTAATTGAAGGTAATTTTAAAACTTTAAAACTGGTGAAAGACTATGCTAATCAATTAAGCATAACTGAAAAACATTTAAATAGGGTGACAAAAAGTTGTCTTGGAAAAACAAGTACAGAATTAATTAGTGAGCGAATTTTACTTGAGGCAAAACGAATGTTAATCTATTCAAAACAAAATGTTACACAAATTGGTGAGGAATTAGGCTATTTTGACGCATCTTACTTTGTTCGTTTTTTTAAAAAAAATACTGGAATCACTCCTTTGGTTTTTTTAAACAAGTATAAAGTTTTGAATTAAAATTATTTGTTAGCGGCTAAAATTTAATTTTTATAGTTGCGTTTTTTTGTTGATAACACCGAAGATGGCGGAAAAAGCAATAGTGATTATTCTTATTTATTATTTTCAATATGTTTTTTAACAACTGATGCAACGGTATTAATTGTTATTGCTTTTGTATTACAATAGTAGCTTTTAAACCAATCTTCTAATCTTTTTGCTCCTTTGCTTGCATTACAAGAGCCACAGCAAAGTGCGACATTTTCAACGCCATTAATTCTAATATCGTTAATTATATGTTCCCATGTTGGTCTTGATTTATATGAAAAATTTAAACTAGTAAATTGGATCCCGCAGTATACGCAAGATAAATCTCTTTTCTTTACTAATTCTTCTACATCCTTTGGTATACCCCAACGATTCGCCATTTTCTATATATTATATTCAATCTTTACTAATTTAATATTTTGATTTTTAGTTAAAGTAATTTCTATCAATTTAAATTAAGTGTTAATGTATCAAAATCTCAGTGGCACCAAAGCCGTAGTTTTTGTAAGAGGCATCATAAAAAGTCACATCTTCAATAGAGTTTAAGATGTCAGCAATTTCAGCTTTTAATTTTCCGTTACCAACACCATGTATCACAATCAGTTTTTTAATGCCGTTGTTTATGGCGTAACGCAATTCTTTTTCGAAGCGTTCGGTTTGTATGGCTAATATTTGGCTATTAGTTAAGCTACTGTGCGAGTCAATCAGTTCTTCAATGTGTAAATCAATTTCTTTGGTTAAATCTTTAATGCGTTGTTTGGCAACTGATTTTTTTTGCGGTTGCTTAAATTCTTTAATGGATTTTAAGCGTGTAATATCTTCGTGGTTGAGTGTTTGTTCTACTTTTTTAATTTCCGTAAAGTCATCTTTTAAAATAAAAGCATATACCGAAAAATTAAATTCATCATGACTCAATAAATTAGATTGTGTTAATGTTTTTTCATTCACATGCAATATTTCAGAAATGGGCGCTTGTATTTTGTAATGCATGTTTTTAAAAAATAAACAATCTATTTTATGAAACACAAATTCTTTTAAAAAGTTTTTCTTAACCTGTCTTAAATATATTTTTTGATAGGCGCCTAATTCGCCATGCTTAAGGGTTTGGAAGTATTCTTCATCTTTCACCGAATAAGTAAATGAAATGTTATAAGAAGAGGAATTAAATAAATAAAATTTATAATCTGTTACCAACATAGGCATATCATGATCTGGCTCTATAATAAAATACACTGAATCGGACAATACATTTTCAACCACTAAATCCAAATTTTCAACTTCTGGATTCATAATTAATTCGGTGTGGATGGGCACAAGTTTTTTGATGAGGTATGGTATTTCAAAGCCATCAGCCATTTCAACAAACACAGTATCTTTATCTTTAAAGCGCGTAATGGTTCCTTGGCCTACTTCATTTAAAAAACTAACGGTATCTCCTATTCTTAATTTCATGATATTATTTTCTTAATAAGCATTTAAAATCAATGCACCATTTTCTTTTACATTGTAAAATTTTAAATGATTGCTTGCACATTGTTTTTTTAATTTAGTAATGGTTTTGTAAGTGTTGCTACCATCTACAATTATTAAAGGTTTCGAATCTTTAAAATCAGTTAAATTTACTAATGAATTATTGCTTATTAAAATAAAGTTAAAAGAATCTTCAGGTCTTGAATTGGCCTTGTCTGTTAAATTGACGAAGGAACGGTTATTTATTGTGATGGCCGATTTTTTAGAATCAATGATTGTAAGGCTTTTATAGTCTAGTAAATAGGGTTTTACATAGCGATCAAATTCTGATTTCGTAATTTTGTTTAAATCGCAATACACGTTATTTCCTATTCTAGTTGCAAAAAATGATTTTTGTTTCACGTTAAACACAATGATTTCATTTTGTTTGATATGCTCATAAATTTGCGCGATGCTTAAAAATACCCAGCCAATGCAAATACATAAACTAGCCACAACATAGTTGTATTGTTTATTAGAAATTAAAATGAGCAGCGATATAATCAACGCGCTTAAAAAGAATACATCTAGTTTGCCAAACGATATATTATCGATATAACCGTAACTGTTATTATCAGTTAGGTTTGAAAAGTAGATCATCAGTGATACGGTTGCATTTGTAATGCTTACAAAAAGTGATTTTAAAAATAAAACTTTTGTAAACACAACTACACACAATGCAAAGAGCATCACCAATAAGCTAATGGGAATAATCACTAAGTTTGAAAACACAAACCAAACAGGAAATTGATGAAAAAAGTAAAGTGTAATAGGTAAAGTAAAAATGGTGGCTGCAATTGAAATTAAACAACTGCTCCAAAACCATTTTAGTAATTTGTTTTCTACAAAGTAAAGTGAATCTAAAATGGGAAATAAATACATGATGCCAAATACCGCGAAATAACTGAGCAAAAAGCCCACATCAATTATTAATAAAGGGTTTGCAACTAATAAAATAAAGGCAGAAAGCAATAGAGTATTATAACTGTTACTTTGTTTTTGAAATGTTTTCCCTAAAATAATTAAGCTTAGCATTAAACTTGCTCTCAGTACAGAAGGAGAAAAACCAGTAATGGTAGTGAATAAAAGTAGAACTGTAATAATAATTACACATTTTAGTTTTTTATGCTTGTCTTCTTTATCTAAATACGAAAATATAAAAAGGATGATTCCGCAGATAACACCTGTGTGCATGCCTGAAACAGAAAGAATATGTAGAGTACCCGAATGTGAAAAACTCGTCAACACATCTTTATTAATTTCATCGTCAAAGCCAACTAAAAGGGCTGAACATATAGCAAAAGCATTGTCTGACAAGTTGCTGTTTCGTAAACTCGCAACTATTTTGGATTTAATTTTTTCGCCAACTAGCATTAACGACTGGTCTGTGCTAAGTCCGTTATATTTTATAACGTGTTTTGAATCGGAATAGATGATATTAAAAATATTTTTGTTTTCTAAATAACGCTTATAATTAAATTCATTTGGATTTTTTGGTTCAGTGATGTAACTCCATTTTGTATCGAGAAATAAATAGTCGCCAACGTTATAAGTATGTAATGAATCTTTTTTTAAGTATATAATAGTTTTCCCAGTTGTTGTTTCCCATTTTGAATTGGCATGAATGTATTTTAAGTTTACGGCCAATTTCAGGCCTTTTTCTGTCACTACAGGCACTTTGGCTATGCTTACTACAGATTGTTGTTGTGTTGAACTAATGTAATGCGTGTAATGCGTTGCATCGTTTTTTGCATTATACACATAAAAGGATTGGTGAGCCAAAAGGAATAAAAAAACATTGATTGAACTGATGTAACTTATTTTTTTGAAAGCCGTTTTATTTTTTGAGAAATAATTAACTAAAAAAGTAATTGAAACAAGTATTAAAGAAATAACAAACCACGTAATTGTATTTTTAAATACTCCAAACTGCAATACAAATAGTATTCCGATTACATAAGGAAAACTAATTTTTAGTAATGGAATTGATTTAAAGCTTACCATATTATCCAAACAGATAATTAAATAGTTAAACCAATCAGCAAGATATCGTCCGTTTGTTCGTAAGAGCCTTGCCACTCGCTAATTTCATTTTCTAATTTTGCATTTAGTTTATTAGAAGGCAAGTGGTTATTAAGTAATAAAAATTGACGTAAGCGGGCTGGGTTATATTTTTTGTTTTTAACGCCACCAAATTGATCAGTAATTCCATCTGTAAATAAAAATAATTGATCACCTTGTTTAACTGGTATCGTTTGAGAAGGAATATTTTTTGTAAAGTCGGCAAAGCCCCCAATACTTATGTTTTCAGAAGCTAAGGTGATGAGTTCATCGTCAGAAATAATGTACAATGGTCTGTTAGCGTTGACGTATTGTAAGGTTCCTTTGTCTTTATTATAATAAATTAAAGCAATATCTAAGCCATCATTTATTTGGTCATTATTGTGATTGTTTAATTTCTCGTTAATTTTTATTCTTAAATATTCAATCATTTTTACTGGATTGTAAGATGAAATTCCAGACTCAACTGCTTCATTTAAAATATTACTTGTTATGAGCGACATAAATGCTCCTGG
>JAYVIS010000332.1:0-8627 GCA_043769975.1 Bacteroidota bacterium | reverse complement strand
TACGCTAGCGGTAATTAATTTGTAGTTTTTTTTCATATTTATAAATTTTAAATTCATACCAAATTTATGGTAATTTTTCTTAAAAAAAGAAATTTCAGGGCGTAATGATTGTAAATTATTTTTACAAAAAAAAGCCCACTTGTATTACAAGCAGGCATTTTATTAAGATTATCAGAAAATTAGTGTTTAATTAATTTTCCAATTTTAACTGTGTTAGTGTTATTTAAAACTTTGAAAGTATAAATCCCATTATCGAAGTTAGATATGTTAATTGTATTTAATTCATTAGCTAAAATTTGTTTAACAACTAATTTACCTAAAGCATCATAAACTTCTAATAAAGAATTTTTAGTTAGTTCTGATGTTAAACTAATGTTTAAAACACCACTATTTGGATTTGGGTAAATTGAAATTGAATTAGAAGTAGCTTCGTCAATTCCCGTACAAGGACTTACAGTAACCATTACCGTTGATGAAGCAACACAAGCTGCTGCATTAGAAACATTAACCGTATAAGTTGAAGTAACTGTTGGAGAAACTGAAGCCGACATAGTAGTAGCACCCGTATTCCATGTATAAGAAGTTGCAGAAGTAGATGCTGTTAAAACAACACTACCACCAACACAAATTAATGAATTAGAAGTTGAAGCAACAACAGTTGGGTTAGAGTTTACAGTAACTGTGCTAATAGCTGTATTAGATGCAGCACATCCTAAAGTACTAGTTCCTGTAACACTATAGGAAGTATTAGTTGTTGGAGTAACAACTGCAGAACCACCAGAATAAGAATAAGTACTTGCACCACTAGAAACCATAGTATATGAATTACCAGCACAAATAGCACCACTCGTAACTGAAATAGTAGGTGTTGAACCAACTGATACTGTTATAGGAGTTCTAGAAAGGGAAGTACATCCTCCAGTTAAATAACTAAGTATAATTTGACCATTTCCAGATTGTGTTCCTTGTGTAAAAACTGTACTAGTTGCTCCTGCTAAAACATAATTTGATCCACCGCCACCAGCAGATACATAACCAGCACCACCGCCGTAATAGCCGCCACCGCCACCGCCGCCAATACAGTAACCACTAATAGGTCCACCATTTCCACCAATTCCTAAGGAGCCATTTGGAGCCGAAGCAGGACCAGCTGAATAAAAACCTCCTATTCCACCAGCAGACTGTGTACCACCTTTGCCATCTGTGCCAGCAATCCAAGAGGCAGCGCCGTTTCCAGCAATTAAACCGCCTCCAATTCCACCAACGCCACTACTCCAGCCTTGTCCGCCACCGCCGCCAGCAACTATTATTCTATTAATAAATGCTGTTCCGGCTCTTCTAATATCAGAGGCTCCTCCTCCAGGAAAGCCATCAGAACCACCACCACAAGGCAATGCTGTAATTGCACCCCCACCATTATAACCACCAGGACCTAGTTGAACTGTTGGTTTGCTTCCTACAAAAAGATTTAGGACTTCACCTGGGGTAACAGTAAATACAGCTTGTGTTCTCCCGCCATTTCCTCCAAGAGTTCCTCCACCTTGAGCACCTTTTGCATCAACAGTCATCTGAGTTATACCTGCAGGAACTGTAAAAGTTTGCATAGCACCAGTATAATTGAATGTTGTGGTAGCTGACGCTGCAGCAACAAATGCTTCAGCGTAATACGTTGTTGTTGTAGCAGGAGTGAACGTAATATTTGCTCCGCTTGCACTAGTACCAACTGATACTCCTGCTACTGGAACAGTAAACCAATTAATAGAACTTCCAGCAGATGTAGCATTTAGAGTGGTAGTTGTTGAAGCACCTAAACAAATTGTGCTAGGTGAAGCAGTTACTAAACTTGGTATTGGGCATTGTGCCTCAACAGAATTGGCAATAAGTGAAAAGGCCCCGATTGATAATAATTTGTATATTTTTTCCATTTTGTATAGTTTGAGATTTAAATTAAAATTAGTTGAAATTTCGTAGATATAGAAATTTTCTTGAGAACATTTTTAAACTTTTATTTAGTATTAAAATTTATAATTGTTTATTTTTTCAAAGCTACCATTAATAAATCATAAAGCATTTTTTCTTCTTGTGGTGAGTTTGAGTAAAATGAAGTATCTGGTGTTTTGATAGCGTTTTTATAAAAAGTGAAATAGCTATGATTATTTTTTTGTATTAATACGACCTCCAAAATTGAAACGTCTCCCATTTTTATCATCTCATCACCTTTTTCTGGTAATTTGTTTAGCAAAGCTAAAATTGAATTTATAATTACTTTATCTGTAATGTCATTAGACTTAGCGGCTGGAATGCCATCTCTTTTATCAGACATTTTTTTGAAATAATATAACGATATTTTATCGCAGGAGTCTATTTTAAATGTTTCGATATATTTCATAGTTGTTTTGTTAGATTTTATTTTGTGTTTGTTGCTTTGAGATAAAAGTTTGCTATTTGTTAAATATAATAGTGAGGTGATAATTGAAAGTGTAATTCTGATTTTCATTTGATAAATTTTAGTTTAATTATACATTCAAAAACGCCCAAGTCAAATATACCACTTTTATTAAAATTTCGTTTTTTTGTAATTTATTTGTCTAATATTATATTTGAAATACTATAATTTATCTATATTAATTATAATTTGTAGATATTATATCTAAAATTATATATATTTGCAGAAAATTATTAATAAATGTCTGCTATTAACATACAACTTGCCGATGAAAGTCATTTACATTTTGTAAAACAAATATGTGATGAAATGGAGTCTTCTGCCAAAATCAGAGGAACAGGAATTGCTAAACGTTCAACGGAATATCTCGAACAAAAAATAAAAGAAAGAAAAGCCGTCATTGCTTTTGATACTAATAATCAATGGGCAGGTTTTTGTTATATCGAAACATGGCAATCAGGCGAATATGTTGCCAATTCCGGTTTAATCATTTCTCCTGTTTTTAGAAAACAAGGCGTTGCAAAACTTATAAAAGAAAAAATATTTAAGCTGTCACAAACCAAATATCCAAATGCGAAAATATTTGGTTTAACAACTGGTTTAGCTGTCATGAAAATAAATTCGGAATTAGGTTATGAACCTGTTACATATTCAGAACTTACCAACGACGAACAATTTTGGAATGGATGTAAAAGTTGTGTTAACTATTCTATTTTGACAGATAAAGAGTTTAAAAATTGTTTATGTACTGCTATGCTATATAAATCGAATGAAAAAAAGGCTATTCAAATTCCAGTTACTAAACCACGACAAAGCTTAAGGGAAAAACCAAAAATGTTAAACATATTAGGACGTTTAACAAAATTAAAACAATCCGTATTTCTTAAAGTAAAAACAAATCACAATGATTAAAAATAAAATAGTATTAGCATATAGCGGAGGTTTAGACACCACGTATTGCGCAGTTTCATTAAGCAAAATTAAAAATTACGAAGTGCATGCCATTACAGTTAATACTGGTGCATTTAGTGAAGAAGATATTTTAGAACTCGAAAAAAAAGCATTAAGTATTGGTGCTACATCTTTTAAATGTATTGACGTTAGAAAAAAATATTACGACGATTGTATAAAATATTTGATTTTCGGTAATGTTTTAAAAAATGGAACATATCCATTAAGTGTCAGTGCCGAAAGAGTTATACAAGCTATTACAGTGGCTGAATATGCAAAAAGTTTAAATATTAAAACTATTGCTCATGGTAGCACAGGTGCAGGAAACGATCAAGTTCGTTTTGATATGATTTTTCAACATGTAATTCCTAATGTTGAAATTATTACACCCATTAGAGATGAAAAATTAAGTAGAGAAGAAGAAATAACTTTTTTGAAAAACCATGATGTTGTTTATGATTTTGTAAAAGCAAAGTATAGTGTTAATAAAGGTATTTGGGGAACTTCTGTTGGTGGCAAAGAAACATTAACGTCTAATCAAAATTTACCTGAAGAGGCCTGGCCAACACCAGTTACACAAACTCAACAAAAAGACTTAACACTTAGTTTTACAAAAGGTGAACTAACGGCAATCGATGGAATAGTGTTTAAGCACCCAGTTGAGGCTATTGAGCATTTGCAAAAAATGGCCCAGCCTTTTGGTATTGGCAGAGATATTCATGTTGGTGATACAATTATTGGTATTAAAGGTCGTGTTGGTTTCGAAGCGGCTGCTCCATTAATTATTATTAAAGCGCACCATTTATTAGAAAAACATGTGCTTACTAAATGGCAATTATCTTGGAAAGATCAATTAGCTGCTTGGTATGGTATTTGGCTACACGAAGGGCAAATGCTTGACCCTATTATGAAAGATATAGAAGCGTTTTTTTTGAGTTCACAAAAAACGGTTACTGGTGATGTGTTTGTTAGTTTATTGCCTTACAGATTTGTATTGAATGGAATTAATAGTCAGCACGATTTAATGTCGAGTAAGTTTGGTAGTTATGGAGAAATGAACGAAGGTTGGTCTGGAAATGATGTGAAAGGGTTTACTAAAATATTTGGAAATCAAACATCAATTTATCATCAAGTTAATAGTGCAATTGACAATGACTAAAATAAATGCAGGTATAGTTGGAGGCGCTGGTTATACTGGTGGCGAATTGATTCGTTTATTAATGAATCATCCTAATGTTGATATTAAATTTGTACACAGCAGAAGTAATGCAGGTTCTTTTATTTCGGATGTTCATACCGATTTATTGGGCGATACAGAATTAAAATTTGTTGATTCATTTCAATATAAATGTGATGTTGTTTTTTTATGTGTTGGTCATGGCGAATCAAAAAAAATAATTTCAGAGTTTAGTAGCGACTTAAAGATTATTGATTTGAGTCAGGATTTTAGAATTCATTCAGATGCAACACGTGCATTTGTTTATGGATTACCTGAATTAAATAAAGAACATATTAGCAAGGCAAAGAACATTGCAAATCCAGGTTGTTTTGCTACAGCTATTCAATTGGCATTATTGCCCTTGGCTCAACAAAATTTATTGCAATCTGATATTCATATTTCTTGCACAACTGGATCAACGGGCGCAGGGCAATCATTAAATGAAAATTCGCACTTTAGTTGGAGACAAAATAATTTATCGGTTTACAAAGCTTTCACACATCAGCATTTAGCAGAAATAAAAAAAAGTGTTACTCAATTGCAATCCAATTTTGAAAATGAATTAATTATGATTCCTCAAAGAGGTGCTTTTGCAAGAGGGATTTTAGCATGCATTACCATTAAAAATACAAAGCCAATAGAAGTGCTAACTGAATTATACAAATCCTTTTATTCCAATCATCCTTTTGTAAAAATCAGTGATAAAAATATTGATTTAAAGCAAGTTGTAAATACTAATAAATGTTTATTGTATTTAGAAAAACACAATGATCAATTAATGATTGTAAGTGTTATTGATAATTTGTTGAAAGGCGCATCTGGTCAAGCGGTTCAAAATATGAATATTTTATTTGGCCTTGATGAAACAACAGGATTAAAACTTAAAGCATCTGCATTTTAAAAAAAAAATATTATGAAAACATTCGACGTTTATTCCATTTTTGATATTGAAATAAAAAAAGCATTGGGTTCAACTTTATGGGACGATAAAGGAAATACCTATTTAGATTTGTATGGCGGCCATGCCGTTATATCAATTGGACACACTCATCCGCATTATGTAAATGCAATAACAACCCAATTGCAAAACATTGGTTTTTATTCCAACTCAGTAAAAATTAGTTTGCAAGATGAATTAGCCGATAAATTAGGACAGCTTTCTGGTTATAATGATTACCAATTATTTTTGTGTAACTCAGGCGCTGAAGCAAACGAAAACGCATTTAAATTGGCCTCTTTTCATAATGGAAGAAAAAAAATTATTGCATTTAATGCAGCATTTCACGGTCGAACTTCTTTAGCAGTTTCTGCTACTGATAATCCAACGATTGTTGCTCCGATTAATGAAAATAAAAACGTTGTGTTTTTACCCTTAAATGATATTTCGATTTTCGAAAATGAAATTGATGAAACAACCTGTGCTGTTGTTATTGAAGGTATTCAAGGTGTTGGTGGTGTAAATATGCCAGATGCTAAATTTTTAAAAAGAATTGAAACACTTTGTAATGAAAAAGGTGTTGTATTAATTTTAGATGAAGTACAATCTGGTTACGGAAGATCTGGTAAATTTTTCGCTCATCAATATGCTGATATTAAACCACACCTAATTACTGTTGCTAAAGGAATGGGAAATGGTTTTCCTATTGGAGGTGTATTAATTAGTCCAGAAATAAAAGCAAAAAAAGAAATGCTGGGTACAACTTTTGGTGGCAATTATTTAGCATGCGCTGCTGCAATTTCGGTTTTAGAAGTTATTGAAAATGAAAATTTAATAGACAATGCTTTAAAAATGGGCAACTATTTAAAAGAAAAATTAAAATCATTTTCTCAAATAAAAGAAGTAAGAGGTTTAGGTTTAATGATTGGTATTGAACTATTTGAGCCATGCGTTGAAATCAGGAAAGAACTTTTGTTTAAGCATTTTATTTTTACGGGTTCATCTTCCAATAAAAACACCATCCGCTTTTTACCATCTTTAGCAATTTCTGTAAAAGAAATTGATCTTTTTATCAATGCCTTAAAATCAACCTTAAAATAAGTAGTTTCATCATGAAGTATTTTACAACAGTAAATGATATAGCTAACGTTACTGATTTAATTAATGAATCGTTAGAAGTTAAAAAAAATCCGTTTGCCAATTCGGATTTAGGAAAAAATAAAACACTTGGTTTATTATTTTTTAATTCAAGTTTAAGAACACGTTTAAGTACTCAAAAAGCTGCTATGAATCTGGGTATGCGTGTTGTTGTTATGAATATCAGTAACGAAGGTTGGGCTTTAGAGTGCGAAGATGATGCAATTATGAATGGAAGCACTGTTGAGCATATTAAAGATGCGGCTGCAGTTATGGGTTTATATTGTGATATTATAGGGGTAAGATGTTTCCCAACTTTAGTAAATAAAAAAGAAGATTATAGTGAAAAAGTATTGTTGCAATTTATGAAATACAGCAATGTGCCTTTAGTGAGTATGGAATCTGCAACATTGCATCCTTTGCAAAGTTTAGCTGATATGATGACAATTGCTGAACATAAAAAAACGGATAAACCAAAAATTGTATTATCGTGGGCGCCACATGTTAAAGCTTTGCCACAAGTGGTTGCAAATTCATTTTCTGAATGGGCATTAAAATGTGAATATGATTTAACCATTACACATCCCGAAGGTTTTGAGTTGTGCGATGATTATACAAGAGGAGCTGTTATAGAACACGACCAACAAAAAGCATTGCAAGATGCAGATTTTGTTTATGTAAAAAATTGGTCGGCGTATTCTGAATATGGAAAAATTGGAAATGCAAATTCAGATTGGTTATTGAATGCACAAAAAATGGAGATTACTAATCATGCAAAAATTATGCATTGCTTACCAGTAAGAAGAAATGTAGAATTATCTGATGAATTGTTGGATGGTCCGAATTCATTGATATTAGCTCAGGCTGAAAATAGAGTATATGCTACGCAAACTGTTTTGAAGCAATTATTAGAATCTAATTTTTAAAATTATGGAAACGCTACACGTTATAAAAATTGGAGGAAATATAATAGATGATTCTAAACAGTTAAGTGTTTTTCTTAAAGAGTTTGCGGCAATTTCTGAACCGAAAATTTTAATTCATGGTGGCGGAAAGTTAGCAACTGAATTAGCAAAAACATTAGGTATCACGCAAACCATGATTGATGGCAGAAGAATAACGGATGCTGAAACATTAAATGTAACAGTTATGGTTTATGCAGGTTTAATAAATAAAACGATAGTTTCAAAACTACAAGCGGAAAACTGCAATGCTAGTGGCTTTAGCGGCGCTGATGGAAATTTAATTAAAAGTAAAAAAAGAGAACATGCCGAAATTGATTTCGGATTTGTTGGTGACGTTTTAGAAAATGGTGTTGATGCAAAACAATTTGAACAGTTATTAAAAATGAATTATGTGCCTGTTATCAGTCCGATTACACATGATGGGTTTGGTAATTTATTGAATACAAATGCTGATACAATGGCTTCTAAAATTGCTTCTGCTTTAACTGGCAAATACAATGTAGTATTAACGTATTGCTTTGAAAAAAATGGTGTGTTAATGGATGTTGAAAATGATGATTCTTATTTTCCTGTTTTAGACAAACAAAATTATTTGAAATTAAAAACTGATGGTATTATTTCTAAAGGAATGATTCCAAAATTGGATAATGCTTTTGATGCATTAGAATTTGGTGTTACGAGAGTAAGTGTTTGTCACGCAAAACATATTTCAACAATTACAACACAATTTAAAGGAACACAATTAGTGAAATAATGAAGAATATAAAAGAAGACGTAATTTTATTATTACAGAAATTAATTACAATCGAATCGTTTAGCAAAACGGAAGATAAAACAGCGGATGCAATTGAAGCATTTTTGAAAAATAAACATGTAGTTACTAATCGTTATTTAAATAATGTTTGGGCAAAAAATGAACATTTTGATGATTCAAAACCTACTATTTTATTGAATTCGCATCACGATACGGTG
>JAYVIS010000331.1:0-2073 GCA_043769975.1 Bacteroidota bacterium | reverse complement strand
ATGATTAAGACGATTTGAATGGTTAGCATTTTCTTATGAATAAAAAAACCTTTGCAATACCAAATTTTGAAATTACAAAGGTTTTTAGTAGCCCTGTCAGGGATCGAACCTGAATCTTAAGTTTCGGAAACCCAAATACTATCCGTTGTACTACAGGGCCATTTAAAAAATCCGAATTGTAAAGATATGGATTATTACGCTGTTTAATTGTAAAAATAATCGGAAACAATTTCTAAATTTACCTTTAGTAATACTCAAATTATAACATACAAAACACTTGGTTTTTTGCTCACAAATATTTTTGTTCTTTTTTCTGCCACTTTGTTTGTTGTTTTATTACCTCACACCAGCCAAGTTTCGAAATGTAACTTTGCTCCTATTTAGTTTACTATTTTACTTTAGTGGCGAAACAACTTATATCTGGCTCATTTTCGCGTCCATTCTTTTTAATTACTTATGGGCAATTCTATTACACCAACTTAATAAAAACCGAATCGTTTTACTTTTAGGAGTTGCTATTAACCTATTAGCCTTGGTTTATTATAAATACTCAGGTTTCTTTTTAGAGTTTTTGCATGTTGATTCTAACGGTTATATTGCTAAAGTTCTTCCTTTAGGAATTTCGTTTTATACGTTTCATTCCATTTCCTATTTAGTGGATATTTACCGCGGAAAAGCAAAACCTCAATATAATTTGGCTGTCATGGGTTTATATATTGTCAATTTTTCGCAGTTAGTTGCTGGTCCAATAATCCGATATCATGATGTTGAAAATCAATTAATTAAACGTATTTATATATGGAATAGATTCAGGAATGGAATTAAAATATTTATTTATGGTTTAGCAAAAAAAATGATTGTGGCTAATACTGTTGGTGTATTTGCTGATGCTACTTTTAATAACAGTTACGGCCAGTATAATAGTTTGTATGCCTGGCTTGGTATCTTATGTTATACGTTACAAATTTATTTTGACTTTAGTGGTTATAGCGATATGGCAATTGGTATTGGCCGTATGTTTGGTTTTGAGTTTAAACAAAATTTCAATTTACCTTATGCCGCCAAAAGCATTAAAACATTTTGGCAAAAATGGCATATTTCATTATCCAGTTGGTTTAAAGATTATTTATACATTCCCTTAGGCGGAAATAAACATGGTAATTTCAGAACTGCTTTAAACTTATTAATTGTATTTATTTTATGTGGTTTATGGCATGGAGCCAATTATACATTTTTGGTTTGGGGATTATTTCACGGTTTATTTTTAGTGCTTGAGCGTGTTTTTGGAAATTCCATCAAATTTAAAATACCTTCCATTGTTTCGCATGGTTATGTTTGGTTAGTTGTAATGATGAGTTGGGTGTTTTTTAGAGCAGAAACACTTACAGATGCTATAGCTTATTTTAAGACCATGTTTAGTTTTAATTTAAACATAGAATCTGGTCCTGATTTAAAATCATTTATCAACCCATATTTTATTTTCATTTTATTTATAGGAATATTAAGTTCAATTGGCGCATTTAAAATGCTGAGCAATAGTATTTTAAAGAAAAGAATAGTTAACACAAATACCTATCGTTTATTTGAGGTTGGAACGCTAATCGTTTTATTTTATTGGAGTGTTTTAGAAATTATCAATAGCAATTTTAATCCATTTATTTATTACAGATTTTAGGTTTGAAAACCATTAAAAACATAACGCCATTTGCTTTCCTGCTATTTATTAGCTTGCATTTAGTATTGTTTTTAACCTTAAAAAAAGAACCGATTGACTTTGTACAAAACCGGGAAAATTCATTAATTCCAACGTATGATACCAGCGGGACAACGGTTTATATCAATAATTGGTTTCAATATGTTGAAGATCATTTTCCGTTTAAAAATGAATATATCAAACAATCCAACTTATCAAAAGGCGTTTGGTTTAATTCATTTAATGTTAAAAACAAGGTTATTATTGGTGATAATGGCTGGTTATTTTACAATTCATGTATTTATGATGAGGATGGTTTAAATGAATTTACTGGCTTTGATAGTTGGAAACCTGAGCAACTAAACAAAGTTGTTGAAAAT
>JAYVIS010000330.1:0-3306 GCA_043769975.1 Bacteroidota bacterium | reverse complement strand
CACTCGGTTTATTTTCTAAAATAATGGGTAAACCAGTTCCCATGGCTTCTTGTATTGAAATAGCAGCTTTGAGCCAAATACCAATATCTGAAGCGCAATATAATTTCCGAATTTCCTTAGAATTTAAAAAAGGAAAACATTTAAACTTATTGGGGAAAGGTTGTTTGCTAATGAAGGATTTAACTTCGTTTTCATAATCATCATTTAAAAAACCGACAATCACATAACTCACATTTTTGCCATTACTATTAAGCTTCGAAATAAGTTCAATAATTTGTTCAATGTTTTTCCGTTTGTTAATACGAGTTGATGTAATAATTACGATTTCATTAGAATCAACATTCAATTCTTTTCGAATGATATTTCGATCTTCTTTATTAAAAAAATATTCATCTGGATCATAACCTAAATTGAGCATTACTTTTTTATAATCAAAGGCAACTTTATCCTTCTCATTTAAAAAATCGTGAAACAACTGATTCGTCTCAGGAATATTTAAAATAAGTTTATCACCATACGTAATGGCTTTACGATATAATGGATGTTTAATGGTAGAATAGCCAATTTCATGTAAAAATGTTTTTGCTTTTTGAGAAAATGAACCACGATCCAAATATTCTTTTGCATCACCATACACAGAAATAATTTTCATTTTACCAAAAAAGTCTTTATTAAATAATGCCATTGGGAAAATTTTTGCCACACCCAAAATTACCAAAACATCAGGTTTAAATAGCGCAACATTTTTTTTCAACCTAAATGGCAATACTTTCGATTTATAAGACAAAGAAGACAAACGTTGAATTTCATAACCATATTTTAAATCAATGGTTGTCCCCGTTTTATAACTTAATTGATTAATGCTTCCACCCAAATTTACAGAAGCCGCCGAAGTAAATACCTTAACCGTATATCCAAGTCGGGCGTATGCTTTTGCCAAATGCACTTCCTGATAGCCAATTTCAGGCATATAATGGGCGGATATAATTGCTATTCGTTTCAATTTCGTTTATACATTTAAAATGTCACTTTAAATACTTCTGCCCATTTTAAAAATGAGACTAATTTCCAAAACTCACTTAAATGCGATGAATCATTTATATCAGCATTATTTAATTTTTGTAAATAAGCTTTATCCAAAAAATCAGGAATTGAAGAGTCATTAATAAATTGAGTTAATTCGGTATTCGACTGCGATTTCCATAATTTTTGAGGAGTTAAGAATCCCATTTTATATTTTCGCCAAACAACTTCTTTATTTAAAATTGGTTCAGCTGTTTTTCTTAAAATATATTTTGTCCAACCGTTTTGTATTTTCCAATCATTTTTTAAAGCAATTGATAATTCAACTAAACGGTGATCTAAAAAAGGAACTCTACTTTCAATGGAGAAAGCCATTGAATTACGGTCTTCATACCTTAATAAATCTTGTAGTCCGTATTGAACGCTTAATAAAGATTGTTCTTTAAATGATTTTCCTCCACGTGCAGGAACATGTAAATTTGCTAATTCTAATTGGTATTTTTCAGAAATAGAACCCATTCCTACTCTTTTTTTAGAACGAATGCTTTTTTGAAAATATTCAGGTAAAAAATAATAACCTGCTTTTCCAATAGTATTATTAATGTTAGGAGAAAACTTTTGTTGTAATTGATTTCGCTCTTTAATAAACGAAGGAATTTGTAAGTGTTTTAATTTTTCAATTAAATAAATACCTGCAAAATTATAATAACCACCTAATATTTCGTCGGCACCTTGCCCATCAAGCAAAACCTTTATGTGCTGTTGTTTTGCTAATTTCATAACTTCCCATTGAGCAAACATGGATGTTGAATTTATTGGCAAATCCTGATGCCAAATTAATTTATCAAAATCTTCCCAATAGGTTTTTACATCTGGATAAATAAAATGAGCATCAATGTTTTTAAAACCTGAAATTGCTTTTTTAGCAAAATCAGATTCATCAATATCTTTTTCTGTATAAGCAGCAGTAAATGTTTTGAAAGGTTTACCTTCCATTCTTAAAGCGGCTAAAGCGACAATGGTACTCGAATCTAAGCCACCACTTAATGTTGAGCCGATTGGAACATCGGCTCTTAAATGCAAATCAATGGAGGATTCTAAACTTTTTGTAAACGTCTTTTGAATTTCACTATCACGTGGTAATGAATAATTATCTACTTTATCTTTTAAATGATAATAACAAATCGATTTGCATTCCAATGTATTTGTATCAATGATCAAATTGTGAGCAGGTTGTAATGCACTAATATTTTGAAATAAATTAGCAGAAGGATCGGTGGTGGTTCCAAAAGAAATATATTCGAAAACCGAATTCATATTTGCCTCAGGCTTTACGCAATCTAAAGTTAAAAGTGCTTTAATTTCAGAAGCAAAAGCAAACATTGTTTTATTTTGAAAATAATACAAAGGCTTAATCCCAAACCTATCTCGTGATAAAAAAACGTGTTGTTTTAATTGATCATAAATTGCAAAAGCCCACATACCAACAAAATGCGTCACGCAATCGGTTCCCCAATTTTGATAGGCTGCTAAAATAACTTCTGTATCAGAATCAGAAATAAACTGAAATCCATTTTGTAATAATTCAGATTTTAGTTCCTTATAATTGTAAATTTCTCCATTAAAAACAATGGTATATTTTTTATCATGATATGACATTGGCTGATGCCCCGCCGCACTTAAATCAAGAATTGAAAGTCGGCGATGTACAAATCCTATTTGATGAGAACTAATTTGATGAGAATCAACAATATGAGGCAAGTTTCCTAATTCATTAATTGAATCATTGCCTTTGCAATAGATATTGGATTCAGAATTACCAAGTAAACAAAAACCTTCATCATCAGGACCTCGATGTCTCAGTATTTTTGAAATACTATGAAGACTTGCGGGAACAACACCTTCACTATTTATAATACCTGCAATACCACACATAAATCCTCGTAAACAAAGGAAATTCTAAAAATTGTTTTTTTGTCGTTAAACATCAATTTTAAATTTCTAATTTACCCTTGTAAACAGCAAAATTTTAAATTTCGTTCGCCTAAAAAAATCTAATTTTTAAAAATTCCTTATTAAATTAATTAGCTTACAATTTATGATTTTTTAATGAATGACCGATAGGTATTAACTAAATTTTTTCCAAAACTTTCAAAGCCAAACTTCGAGATTATTTCGTATCGAATTTTAGAAGCGTGGTAATTTGATAGATTCAAAATCATACTTTCCATTGCACTTGTTATTTTGGCAATATCATCAAACGGAACCGTTAATCCATTTTCT
>JAYVIS010000329.1:0-6920 GCA_043769975.1 Bacteroidota bacterium | reverse complement strand
TTCTTTTCCTAAACTATCTCTGATAATCCAAATCAGTTGAGCACCTTCCTCCTGCTCTTCTTTTCTTAATTCATCAAACGTTGGATAGGCTACATCTTTTTTATCTTTCTCTAAAGCATTTTGTTTTTCCTGACGAATGGATTTTAATGTTTTAAATTCATCTTTCATATATAATGAAAATGTTGCACCGTATGCAGGATTTGCTGCCGACCATAAATCAGCACCTTGTGAGCCAGTGCCTGTTAAACCTAATGGTGCAGACGGAACATAAACCAAGGCTTCTTTTACAGGAAATAAAAATGCTTTTTTATCGAAGGTTTCTTTTTTCAAATTACGTAAGGGCGAATAATTATCTAATACATAAAATCCTCTTCCAAACGTTGCCGCTACTAAATCTGTTTCGCGTTGTTGAATATCAAAATCATAAACAGCAATAGTTGGTAAGCCACTTAATTTTGTCCAAAATTTACCACCATCGTTGGTGAAGTAAGCACCAAACTCAGTTCCAACAAATAATAAATTAGGATCCACAAAATCTTGTTTCACACAATACACCGAACCTCTTGTTGGTAAATTTCCTGCAATACTCGTCCATGTTTTTCCTTTGTCTGAACTCTTTAATAAGTAAGGTTTAAAATCTCCCGAACGGTGATTATTAAATACCGCAAATACTTCGTTTTCATTAAACAAAGAAGCGGTAATCATATTAACACGTGTGTTTTTTGGAACACCTGTAAACGATTCAATTTTTGTCCAAGAGGCGCCTGTGTTATCCGACACCTGAATTAAACCATCATCTGTGCCTGCAAACAACAATCCTTTTTTCTTTGGCGATTCATCCAAAGCAATGATGTTACCATAAATGGTAGTTGATTGATTTTTCATCACTGCATCAATTGACCACACTTGACCCATCACTTTTAATTTATTTCTATCAATTTGTTGCGAAAGATCTGGCGAAATGGTTTTCCAATCATCACCATGGTTCGTTGTTTGAAATACTTTGTTGGCTGCAAAATATAAGGTATGATTATCGTGTGGCGACACTAATAATGGTGCATCCCAGTTCCAACGGTAACCAGCTTCCCCTTTACCTGGTAATGGTTGAATCGAAATTTTTTCTCCGGTTACTTTATCAAAACGTACCAAACCTCCGTATTGCGATTCGGAAAACACAATATTTGGATTTAATGGATCGATAGCTGATTCAAAACCATCACCACCACAGGTGATATACCAATCAGAATTTAAAACACCTGCATTATTAATACTAGCTGATGGACCACCCATTGAATTGTTATCCTGAGTTCCGCCATAAATATTATAAAACGGCATGGCGTTATCCGTTGCTACTTTATAAAATTGAATGATAGGCAGGTTTGCATAATATTTCCAATCTTTTGCATGGTTGTAGGTTTCATAAACACCACCATCGCAACCAACTAACCAATGTTCCTCATTGGTTGGGTCAATCCAAATACAGTGGTTATCCACGTGCTTTAATTCTTCGCCTGTGTTTACAAATGTTTTTCCACCATCTGTTGAATGATGTAACCAAGTATCCATTGCAAATATTTTATCACGGTTAGTTAAATCACAAAAAATTTCTTGGTAATAATTTCCGCTTGTATTGTAGTTCGACATTTTTGCCCAGCTTGCTCCTTTGTTGGTTGATTTATAAAATCCTCCTTTATCATCTTTTCCTTCTACGATGGCATACACATAATTTTCGTCAACCGGAGAAACCGCAATACCAATTCTTCCCATTTCACCTTTTGGTAATCCGTTATTGATTTGGTTCCATGTTTTACCAGCATCAATAGATTTGTATAAAGCAGATTCGGGACCACCACCAATATACGTCCACTCTTGGCGACGACGTTGATGTGAAGCCGCATATAAAATGTTTGGATTTTTTGGATCCATGGCAATTTCAGAAACACCTGTTTCATCCGAAATAAATAAAACGCGTTCCCATGTTTTTCCACCATCGATTGTTTTGTAAACACCACGTTCGCCACCTGCGCTCCAAACTGGGCCATACACAGCCACCCAAATTATATTTTCGTCCGTTGGATGAATGATGATATTACCAATATGTTCAGATGTTTTTAAACCCATATTTGTGAAACTTTTCCCACCATCCATTGATTTATAAATACCATCACCATAAGCAACAGACCGTTGGTTATTATTTTCGCCCGAACCAACCCAAATGGTATTTGGATTTGATGGTGCAATTTCAACACAACCAATAGAGAACGACCCATAGTCATCAAAAATGGGAGAAAACGTAATCCCATGATTTGTTGTTTTCCAAACACCACCGCAAGCAGCAGCGACGTACCAAGTATTTAAATTTTTTGGATGAATGGCTATATCAATGATTCGGCCTGAGGTAAGCGAAGGACCAACTAATCTGAAATTTAAACCAGCAACGGTTGATGAGCTAAAAAGCGCTGAATCTTTTACGGGTGATTTTTTTTGTGCACAAACCGATATCGTAATTGTTGCAAGGATTGAAAGCGTCAAATGTTTTATCATAATTTGGGGTGTGTTTTTACACTAATAAAACTACAAACAATTTTAATATTTCCTAATAAAAGTGAATTATTAGTAATAAAATGGCGATTTTAAACGTGAAAAAATTTGAAGCCTTTCAAAAACTTAATCATTAATCTTAGGAAAAAGAAAGACACAAAAAATAATTAAAAATAATTTAATTAAATAAAAACCACAACATCAGAAATGGTGTTGTGTTTTTTATTTAATTTTTGAAAAATTTTTAAACTAAATAATAATTAAAATAATTTATTTCAAATCAAAACGATTTAATTTTTTAAATAAAAAGTGCCATTTGTTAGCGCTAGTGTATAACTTGGGTTGGTAGTTAAATACATTATCCCTGAAAAAGTACCAGCGTAAAGCATATTAATTTTATCAAAAGAGGTAACCGTTATTGTTCCAGATTTTGAGGTAAATGAAGATGTAGGGCTACTAGGATTTCCAAAATTTACTACAAAATGATTTATTGAACTAGATGATGTTGAATCATGAGTGAAAGTACCTAAGGATTTTAATTTCAAAGTAAATCCTCCTGTAATTGTATCAGATGCACTACCTGCATTAATGAAAAGTAAAGTATCTGTAGGAAACTCAAATGTTTGTCCGTATAAATCATTAGTGGAATAATTCGTTAATCCAATTTTAAAACTATAATTATTTGGCGTTACGCTTGCGGTAGGCGCAATCACTGTTGGCGCTGTTGTTTTTGATTTATGGCACGAAAACAATGTTATGAATACGATACTGAGCAATATTAAATTTGATTTCATGTTTTTTATTATTTAAGAATTTATATTATTTAATATGTAAAAGGATAATTTGATAACATGTGTTATTATTTAATTTAAATGTAAGTCAATAATATTTACATGTTTTTCCTTTATAGGTTCCCATGCTTTACCACTATCACTTTCACACCTAACAGTATATGCCCTTCCAGATTTAGATTTAAATGTTAGGTTATAATGTCCACCATCATCTGTAATCGATACACTTCCTTCTGGTTCTCTTGCACTACCAATACTATAATACACTTTTACCTCTACACCTGAAATAGCTACATTATGTTTTGAATAAACAACTCCACTAACATCAGTTTTTTTGCATGAACTGAATATAGATAGTGCTAAACTGATTATTATAAATTTTGATTTCATATAGTTAAATTTTAATTATTTTCTTGGTAAAGAAAGTGTCATCGTTAAAAATTATTTTTAAAGTATATGAACCCGATTGAAGTTTTTCAATATTAATTTTTCGTTCTTTTTTAATTAAAAATTCTTTTCCGGTTACATCTATTATATATAAATATACGATTTTTTCATATGTCCAATCACTAGAATTTATTGAAATATAATCTGTAGCAGGCATTGGATGAATTGTTATATCTTCCGTTTCAATTATAGAATAACTCTGTTTTATGCTATCTAAATAGTTTTTCGCATAATTATTTATAATTGAATCATAAATAGACTGGTTTGCTTTATTTATACTATCTGCAATGTTTTGCTGATTTTCATTAAATTCATTTAGTACCTGATTATCAATATTCATTATTCTTTGCGCTCCGCCACAATCAGTTATGCGCATTTCTGTGTAAGTATCTCCTTCAAAAATAGCCTCACCATAAATTGCGATTTCATCAGTAGCTAATAGAACAATTGGAATATCTCTATAATCACCACCAGTGCCGGGTTTAAATTGTTTAAAATTGCAGGAGTTATTTACTAATCCAATATTTAAAACTCGACCAGTATAGATATCTGTATTATAAGTTTGATTATCTAAATCACTTAATGAACAAGCTGTTTTATCAACACCACAACAAAAAGGTTGGTAAACTTTTACCCAATCAACTTTCATATTCATAGAATTTTGAGAGAATACGGAAAAATCATCATCTTTGTAAGCATCTGCATATATATTATTGTTAATTATTAACGTCATAGCATTGTCTTTACTTGGAAAATAAGCATGTTCGTCTACTCTATTTGCTAAATATGGCTGTGGTGGTTGTGGTGGAGGCCAAGATAAAAAAGACGGCCAATACCATGGTCTAGAACCATAATTAATATATGGAATGGTTGGTAATAAATTATCAGGGGCATTTTTTAATTGCTCACACGAATAATTTATTGCGGGGTCAACAACATTCCAAGAGGAACCGTAAATACAACTTGGTTGAGCACCAGCAAATAATTTATAATATTTAGTTGCATATCCTTTTGGGATGCCATCAACTAAAATTAATATTTCATATTCAGTCCAAATGAGTTTATATGTATGCCAAGCGGTAATGTTTAAAGGGTATCGATCACTCCTAGAACACTCTTTGTGTGTATTCCCTGTGTGAATAGTCATACTATGCTCGTTATAATTTGAACAGGCACCACCACTAACATCATTATCTGAAAATTCAAAAATATCAATCTCGTCATAATGACCTTTTGTACTTAATAACCAAAAAGCTGGAAACATTTTATTTGCTTCAGGTACTTTTATTCTAGCTTCAAAAACACCAGTTCTAAATCTTGATAAACTATTAATCATCCCGCTCGTAAATTTGTAATTTTCACCTCCTCTAGTTACATTTTCTGGAATGTTTGCTAATGTTAATTCTCCACCACCAACTTGAACATTATGGTTGCTTATTATCGGAGGCCAAACGCTATTATCATAATAACTATCACCGTACCAAGTGGTACCTGCACCATTGTCATCTTGAGTGTAACCGTAATCAAAACGCCACTTATTCGGCAAGTCAGTATTGTAATCAAAATTTTCCTCTAAAACTGGGTACAGATAATTACATCCTGATTCATAATCACAATTGGACGGCTGAACATCTACAACCTTTTTAGCATCAAAACTGCACCAAGATTGTTTTGGTTTGGATAAAACTCTTGGGTAAAATAAAATACCTTGTGATATTACTATTTTTGATAGTAATACTGATATTATAAATATTTTTTTCATAATTATTTTGTTTTAAGAAGTTTAATTTCTTTTTCAAGTTCGATAATATGTAAATATAGAGTTTCAATTTTTTCTAATAATTTCGCATCCATCTCATTAATATCATAACCATTTTTTAAAACATCCTCTTCACTAGGAATGCCAGGTAAATGTTTATTTAACAAAATAAAGGACTCAACATTCTCTAATTTTTCTAAATCATTTTTTTTAAACACAAAATCTGCCCAACTTGTTGGTTTAAGAACAAAAAGTGATTTACACGCAATTTTACCATCAACACCTAGCATAGCATTATCATGTGGTGCTTGAGGTTTTTGCGTTCCAATTCTTGTTTTACCATCCCCATAAATTATGAAATTTTCACTCCAATTATTATTTGTAGTAAGAACAAATGCTTTCTTAGCACTGATTGATTGTACTCTAATTCCATCTTTATTTTCAGCATTGATATTAAGTGTAGTTAATGGATTACTCATAGCTGGGCCAACTTCAACAATTCTACCTAGTCCTACAGTTCCAGAAGAAATTAATCCGAAGTTTGTATTTATGAATGTACTTCTACCACAAAAATAATTTATCAATAACCTATTTCCATCGTTACCAGTATCATCTTGGCCTTCTACTTCAATAACCCCACTTCCGCCCCAAGGTGCAGAATAAAATGATAAGCTTGAATTTGTACTACCTGCACCACTACCTAGCGGAACGCGTGAAATAAATGAACCATTATTAATAAATTGTGGCAAAGTATTGGTATTAGGATTCGGGCAATGAATAAATGGCAATGGTTTTAATGCCGTGTTTCCTAAATAAAATGTTGCTCTCATTGAGGGTGTTGCTGGATTGAAACTAAATTCGTTTCCTCCTTCAAATAATATATTTTTCTTGAACATTGCATCTTGTTCGAAAGTACTTTGACCTCCAACATTTAATTTGTCGCCAACAAAAACACTTCCGTCAACTTTAAGGTCTTTTTGAGCACGCATAGTGTCTTTTGCAATTACTTCACCTGTAGCTGTAATGTCGCCAGTTGCTTTTAAATCACCTGTGGTTTTAATGTCATTGGTTACACTTAATGAATCTGTAATTTTCATTGAGCCAATTACTGTAGTGGTTGGGATTCCAACTTGTGAATGAGCGTTTAATCCAAACAAGATTGAAATAGATAAGATTGTGTTTTTCATATTACGATTTTTTAAGTTGGTTTATTTTTATTTGTATTTGGTTGTTATTATTTATTTTTATTCAATTAGGTTTCTATTTGTTATAACTTAACCTTTAATGGTTTTCCTTTTAAAACGGTCCAGCGATAAGAATAAGTTACAACTATTAATGGTATAACAATTTTTCTGTCTACGATCATACCATTTTGAATAGCA
>JAYVIS010000328.1:0-2714 GCA_043769975.1 Bacteroidota bacterium | reverse complement strand
TAAAAATCCAGATAAAGCATTTCATATTGCCTTTGGTGTAGTTGCAGGATATCGATTAGGATCTAGAACGCGCCAAATTTTAGAAAAAGATGGCATGGATTATCGATTTATTCGTAAGGATGATTATAACATTAATCCATTCAGAATTAATGCACACGCAAGCATTGGATATAAAAACTTTACAGTTTTTGGGAACTATGCCTTAACGCCTTTGTTTGTTAGTGGCAAAGGACCTGAATTATATCCATTTACAATCGGCTTGAAAATTGTAACGTTTTAGTAAGTTGAAAGTTTTTTTATTAAAACCACATTGTTACATCAATGTGGTTTTATATTATATTTTTTATTTAATGTTTTTGTTCTGAATTCAAAAATAGATTCAATTCGTTTTTTTAAAAATAATGAATGCGCAAGTTCACCAATGATACCAAATGGTAACACATAATTTACAACATCTGTCATTTCAACTCCAGTTTCAGTTTTAATAAAAGAATGTTTATGATGCCACAATTTGTAAGGCCCAAATCGCTGTTCGTCCACAAAATATTCCTTATCTTTTACATGTGTTATTTCTGTCATCCATTTAATTGGAATATTGAATAGGGGTTTTAAAATGTAGCAAATAATTTGTCCTGCATACATGTTTTCTGCATCTTTTTTATCAGAAGTAATAATAAACCCCATTTCGGGTGGTGTTATTTTTGGTAAATTATAGGGTGAAGAAAAAAAACTCCAAGCTTCTTCTAAAGTTATTGGTAAATGTTGAGTGCTTTTTATGGAATGAAAGTACATAATGATTTATATTTGTTTTACGGTAAACAGATTATCCATGCAAATGTTTCAGAAATTAATAAATACTTTAACTGAACAGTTAAATAAACCATTAAAGGGGGATAAAGCGCATGCTGAAATGGCACATGCTTCAAGAGTGTTTCCGAATAAAGCTGAAGCAATAAATTATAGATTGAGTGCTGTTATAGTTTTACTATACCCAAATCAAAACAATGAAACGTGTATTTTATTAATAGAACGCTCCACTTATGAAGGCCACCATAGCGGGCAAATTGCCTTACCTGGTGGAAAGCATGAACCAGCCGACATAGATTTGCAAGCAACCGCAATGCGCGAATTTTTTGAAGAGACTGGGTCGAGCGAAATGCCTGCGGTTATAGGAAAATTATCGGAAGTGTATATTCCAGTTAGTAAATTTATTGTACAACCGTATGTTGCTTATCTTGATACAAGGCCAGAATTTTCAATAAACGATTTGGAGGTTTATAAACTCATCGAATACAAATTAAATGAATTGTTAAACCAAAATCCAACCCAAACAACTACAATCATTATAGGTGATACAATTATTGTAACACCGTATTTTAATGTAGAAGAAAAAATTCTTTGGGGCGCAACAGCAATGATAATAAACGAATTAAAACATGTGATTAAAGACAGTCTTAATTTGTAAGTATAATTTATTTCTTTTTTGTTGGCTTAGGTTTTGGTTTCACTGTTTGCGTTGGTGTAGCCATAACTTCTCCCATTTTAAAATGTTCAGGATTTGTTTTGTTACGATTTTCAATGGGTTTGGTTTTAATAGTATCTGAAGGGTTTTTTGGCGCAGCCACTTTTCCCATAATCATGTTTTTTTCAGGAGGAGGTTTTACGCATTTTTTAATGGTGTCTTTTTTTTCTGGAACATAAGCCACGTCACCTTTTATATGTTCGATGGGTTGTGTTTGTGCAATGGCACTATTGCCTCCAAATAGGCAAGACCCAAACGTAAAACACACGATAATTGCAATTCGTTTCGAAAAATGAAAGCCTTTAAATTTAGAGTAAAAATTATCGAAGCTAAGGCTGGTTAATTGTTCAGTTTCAAAACGCCCACAAACCTTTTGTTCCTGAGTGGTGTTAAAAAATTCTTTGATTTCGCTGATTGATTTTGTACTAAAATCTACCACTGTTTTTACGCATTTTCCGCAAAATGCGCCTTGTTGATTTGGAGTCATTTCTGCCCAATTTTCGTGGCATGGTTTGTTTATTGAAATATTCATAGCTTTTGGTTTTAACTTAAGATGCAGAAAAAAATAAAATTCCATAAAACTTTTAATAAAACTTTTTTAGAAGCTGAACAATTTTTTTTAAATCCGCCTCGTTAATGTTTTCATTTGGATTTATTTTGTAAATTTTCATTTGTTTTCTTCCTTCGCTCACTAGGTTCGGAAATTCTATTTTATTACCTAAAACAAAGGAAACATATGAGTCGTCTTTCTTAGGATTGTAAATCAAATAACAAAACCATTTGTTTTTATAATAATAAAAAGGAGTGTTAAATTTCCAAGTTTCAGTTAGGCCCATTTCATTAATAAAAAACTGACGAAGGTATAATAAGGCCGATTGACTTGGTTCGGGAACGGTTAAAAAATAATTATCAGTAATACTTTGCAAAACTAAAAGTCACGATAAAAATTATGTATGCTCGTTTTTATTCCAAAATAAATATACGGTGATTGCATTTCATAATTAAAATCATCCTTTATACTTCGTTGGATATAACCAAGTTCAGCTCTTAAATTTAATTGAGGAATTAAATAATAAGTAAAACGAATATCACTTTGCATTAATTGAACTTTATTGCCCTGTGTTGTTTTGTGCCCATATTCGTAAGGGCGAGTTGTGTAACTTAAAAAAATATTTTGACCCATATTTGAGCC
>JAYVIS010000327.1:0-10091 GCA_043769975.1 Bacteroidota bacterium | reverse complement strand
TTAGCTTTGTCTTCAATTAATTTTTGAACTAAAGCCCCACCAACATTTCCTGCACCGCCAGTAACTAAAATCTTCATTATTCTATTATTTTAATATAGCGAATATACAAAATAATATAAGGTTTTTAGGTATGTTTAGTTTAAAGGTTCGCCTAAACTTGCCTTAACAAAGCTGACAAATAATGGATGTGGATTTTCGACAGTGCTTTTATATTCTGGATGAAATTGAACGCCTATAAAAAATGGATGAGAAGGAATTTCAATAATTTCAGCTAAATCGGCATCTGGATTTAAACCCGATAACACCATACCTGCATCTTTAAATAATTTCACATAATCATTATTAAATTCATAACGATGACGGTGACGTTCATTAATATTTATTTTACCATAAATACGATGAGCTAATGTTCCTTCCACTAAACGACAAGGATATGAACCTAATCGCATAGTTCCACCCATGTGAGAAATGTTTTTTTGAGCTTCTAATAAATCTATAACTGGCGCACTTGTAGCAGGATTCATTTCTCTACTATGTGCATCTTTTAACCCTAATACATTACGTGCAAATTCTATTACTGCACATTGCATTCCTAAACATATTCCTAAAAAAGGAATATTATTTTCTCTTGCATATTTAATTGCAGTAATTTTCCCTTCAATTCCACGATTTCCAAAACCAGGTGCAACTAAAACGCCTTGTAAATTTTTGAATTTCTCAGCAATATTTTCATCAGTTAAGCCATCACTGTGTATCCATTCAACTTTAACTTTACAATCATTAACTGCGCCAGCGTGAATAAACGCTTCCGCAATAGATTTATAAGATTCCTTTAATTCAACGTATTTTCCTACTAAACCAATCGTCACCTCTTTTGTAGGGTTATGAAATTTATTTAAAAAATGTTTCCATTTATCAAGTTTTACTTCACTAGCCGTTGTAACATTTAATTTTTTTAATACAATTTCATCTAACTTTTCTTTTTCCATTAATAATGGAACTTCATAAATAGTAGATGCGTCAAGCGCTTCGATTACTGCATCTGGTGATACGTTACAAAACAAAGCAATTTTACGACGAATGTCAGAACTAATTTCGTGTTCAGAACGACAAACTAAAATATCTGGCTGCACACCATACTCCAATAATAATTTTACTGAATGTTGTGTTGGTTTTGTTTTTAACTCACCTGAAGTTGCTAAATATGGCAATAAAGTTAAATGTATAACTGTACAATCCTCACCTAATTCCCATTTTAATTGACGAACAGCTTCAATATATGGTAATGATTCAATATCACCAACTGTACCACCAATTTCAGTAATTACAAATTGAAATTGCCCTGTTTTTCCAAGAATTTTAATTCTATTCTTTATTTCATCAGTAATGTGAGGAATAACCTGAACTGTTTTTCCTAAATATTCCCCTTTACGCTCTTTTTCAATCACAGATTGATAAATACGACCTGTGGTTACATTATTAGCCTGAGATGTAGGAACGTTTAAAAAACGTTCATAATGCCCTAAATCTAAGTCAGTTTCAGCACCATCTTCTGTAACATAGCATTCGCCGTGTTCATATGGATTTAATGTGCCTGGATCGATGTTGATATATGGATCTAATTTTTGAATAGTAACAGTAAATCCTCTTGCCTGAAGTAATTTGGCTAAAGATGCGGCGATAATTCCTTTTCCTAAAGATGAGGTTACTCCGCCAGTAACGAAGATGTATTTTGTGTTGGGAGTAGTATTATTAGACATAGCAGTTTTTTTTAAACCGCAGGTAAAGGTACGCGTTTTTTTGGTAATAAAAAGCGTTTAAATATTAAAACGAAATATAACTTACAATTGGGTAATGGTCAGTAATTGTTTCTGAGAGACGATGGTAGTTTTTACTAGAAAACTCTTTACTATGAAGGATATAATCAATTCTAAACCTTGGAAATTTTCCAGCATAAGATTGTTCGAAGCCTGCACCAGATTCAATAAAAGCATCTTTTAAATTTCCTCTAATTGTATGGTAAACATAAGAAGCTGGTGTGTCATTAAAATCTCCACAAACAATCACTTTATATTTACAGTTGGCAATATGTAATGCAATTCCATCTGCTTGAATTGCCCTTTTTACAAATGCTCTTTTTATACGCCTTAAAATACTTTTACTTTCTTCCATTTCATTTTTGACGTCTGTTGTGTCGTTTTTAACATCAGCAATAAATTTATAATTTGCTTTACTAAAACTAATTGATTGTAAATGCATATTATAAATCCTTACAGTATCTTTATTAATTAGTACATCAGTATAAATGCAGATATTATTTGAACGTGTATTAAATTCAATTTTACCTTTCTTTAGTATAGGATATTTGGTAAACGTTGCAATTCCCCAATGATCATTTCCACGCATGGTTGTTGTGTATTCTACATGAAAGTTTTTAGCGGTTATTAGATTCGTAACAGTATCAATATTATTAAAATCACCCTTTTCTTCTGAGGTATAAAATTCTTGTAAACACAATATTTCAGGGTTTTCTTCTGCTAAAGAAGTTAAAATAATATTTCTGCTTTTATTATTTTTGCTCCAATTATAAAGGTCGAATAACATGGAGTTATAGCTCATTATCTTAATATCAGTTTTTTCTATTTTGGAAGTTCTTAGGTCAAATTGAACAAAGCCTAAACATGTTTTTGCACTTAATAAAATGGCAATTATTGAAAAAATAGCATGAAGTCTAAATTGTGTAATCCAAAAAATAACAAAACAAATATTTGCAATTAAAATAATTGGAAATGCTAGACCTGTAAATGCCAAGAACCAAAAATTTTCAGGAGAAATATATTTTGAAGCAACGGAAGCCAATAGGCCAATAATTACTAGGTAGTTAATCCATAGTAAAATATTATTCAGCTTAGATAATTTTTGCGCACGTCGTTTTTGCACAATTGTTCTAAGCTCTGTAAAGGATATGTGAGATAAAAAATTAATATTAGTAGTGTTTAATAATTATAATATTAATCCGTCTTTCATTTCTAGTTTTCTATCTGCCATGTTAGCTAGTAACTCGTTATGAGTAACAACAACAATGGTTTGTTTTAATTCATCACGCAAAGTGAAAAACAATTCATGTAATTTCTGAGCGTTAGCACTATCTAAATTCCCACTAGGCTCATCTGCAAAAATAACTTTTGGTTTATTTATTAATGCTCTTGCAACTGCTACACGTTGTTGTTCTCCACCTGAAAGTTCTGAAGGTTTGTGCGTTGCTCTGTCTTTTAATCCTAATAAATCAAGTAATTCTATAGCATTTTGTTCTGCTTCTTTTTTTGATATTTTATTTATAAAAGCTGGGATACAAATATTTTCTAAGGCCGTAAATTCTGGTAATAAATGATGAAATTGAAATACAAAACCTATATGTTGATTTCGGAATTGCGCCAATTTTTTCTCTGATAAAGATGTAATGTTTATACCATTAAATTCAATTTCACCACTCGTAGGTTTATCTAAAGTTCCTAAAATAGTAAGTAGTGTTGTTTTTCCAGCTCCTGAAGAACCAACAATAGAAACAATTTCGGAGGGTTTAATATGTAAATCAACTCCTTTTAAAACTTCGAGTTCACCATATTTTTTTTTAATTTGTTTGCCTATAATCATATTAAAACAGTTAGTAGTTTTTAGAATTTTGTTTTTAATATAAATTATTTACCAATAATCTTAAGTTCAGTTCGTCTGTTTTTTGCTTTATTTTCAGGCGTATCATTTGGTACTTTTGGCTTACTATCTCCATATCCTTTAAAAGATAATTTATCAGCCACATTTCCTCCTTTTTGCAAAACATATTCGTAAACAGCTTTTGCTCTATTTGCTGAAAGTGTTTTATTAAATACTTTATCGCCGCTGTTATCAGTATGGCCTCCAAATTCAATTTTTAAAGCTGGATTTAATTTTAAAAATGATACTACTTTGTCTAACTCAGCGTACGAACTTGGTTTTAAATCCCATTTATTGACATCAAAAAACACATTTTTTAATTCAATAATTCCTGTATCAATCGGTTGCAACGGAATTTCTAATTGATATGGTTTATTGTAATCAGCAACTTTATCCTTCATCGAAAAATTATCACTATAAAATAAAAAACCATTTTTACTAACGTTTACTAAGTAGTTATGGTTTGAAGTCAATGTTACTAAAAATTCGCCAGCACTATTGCTGTATGCTTTTGTAACTGTTTGTTGAGTCTCCAAATCTATTAATTCAAATTGAGCATCTAATGGTGCTTTTGTATTTGCATTAAACGTATGGCCTTTTACGTAGGTGATTTTTTCAGGACGAAGAGATTCGGGCATTTCGAATTGATAAATATCCAATCCTCCAAAACCACCTTCACGTTCGCTAGCAAAATATGCTAATTTTCCGCTAGCATCAACTAATAAACTATTTTCGTTTGAAAACGTATTTATTGGATACCCTAAATTAATTGCCTTTCCCCAACTTCCATCAGCTTGACGTTTACTTAAGTAAATATCAATTCCTCCCATTCCTGGATGCCCTTCGCTACTAAAGTAAAGGGTTTGATTGTCAGGATGAATGAACACACTTTCCTCACCTTCTGGTGTATTTATATTATCAGATAATCTAACTGGTTCCCCAAATTTCCCATCTTCTCCAATGGTAGAAGTGTATATATCTGGATTTTTAATCCCTTCGCGAGTAACCTGTCCTCTAATAAAATACAATGTTTTGCCATCACTACTAAAACTAGGTTGAGTTTCCCAATTGCGAGTATTTATTATTGGACCAACATTTTGAGGTTTAGTCCATTTACCATTAAGCTTTTGAGAATAAAAGATATCACAACTGCCATATCCTTTTCTGTCAACAGAACCGTATGAGCCATCTTGCTCAATACATGAGGCAAAAAACATGTATTGCCCATCAGCACTTAAAGTTGGAGCACCTTCATTTCCTCTGGTGTTCACTGATGAAATAGGATTAGCTGTTTGCCAAATATTAGTAACTTTTTTACTTATAAAAAAATCTTCTTGTTGAGGCGCATCAACACCTTCGCCTTCCCTCACATTTCTAGTAAACATAAATGTGTTTCCGTCGGCTGTAACTGCTGGAAAATATTCATAATCAGTTGTATTAATGCCAGGCCCTACGTTTACCGGTTTAAAAGGTAAAGGGTTTTTTACAGCTATTGCACCAAATCGAGCATTTTTCAGATACTTATTTGCTTGATTTTTTAATTCAGGATTGATACGTTCGGTTTTTAAAATAATTTCTAAGACCGGAATTGCTTTATCATACATTCCAATATGTAAATAGGCTCCGCCTAAATAAAAATTATTATCAATAAATAGTTTGGGGTTTATCGAAATTGCTTTTTCATAATTGACAATGGCGTCCTTTGCTTTTCCTTTGCTCATTAAAAAGTCAGCATAGGCAGAATAGGCTTCAATAAATTGAGGATCTTCTTCAATTGCTTTTTTTATAAGTTTTTCAGCTTCCTCATCTTTTCGGATTTGAAACATTTTTTTACTCTCTTCAAAATACTTAATCGCTTTTTTATTTAAACTGGTATAAGTTCCAGGAGGTAAACTATTTTGAGCTTTTATTGAAAATAGGAAGCTTGTAAACAGAAAAGTATATAATAAGTGTTTAATCATAATAGTGTGATATTGGTAATAAATATAATGAAATATGATACATTAAGATACTAAAAATATATAAATTTTTGTAGCCTGATTTTCAATTACGTATGTCGTTAAAAATCATTACTTTTGGAATATGGAAAGTGTTAGACAAAGTAAAGTTGCAAAGTTATTACAAAAAGAATTGGCTGAAATTTTTAGAGCCAATGCAAAAACAATGTTTGATGATGCTTTTATTACCGTTACAGTTGTTCGTATTAGTTCAGATTTAAGTTCTGCAAAAATATATATAAGTATTATGGCAACAAAAGATGTAAATGCTGTTTTTGCCTTAGTAACCGAAAAAAAACAACATATTCGTAAAATATTAGGTAATTTAATTGGTAAACAGGTTAGGGTTGTGCCCGAAATCACTTTCTTTATTGACGATTCTTACGATTACGCCGAAAAAATTAATGCCTTATTTAATAAGCCAATTTAATTAAACTTTGAATCTTTCTTTTTTCATAGCAAAGCGGTATTTAATTTCCAAAAAATCGAACAATGCTATTAATGTAATTTCGTGGATTAGCATAATTGCTATTTCTTTAACGACTGCTGCACTGGTGATTGTTTTATCCGCAATGAATGGCTTAACAGGGATTGTTGCTAATTTATACAATGCTATTGAGCCTGATTTGAAGATTACATCTTTGAATTCGAAATATATTTTGAATAGAATTGAGATTGAAAATAAAATAAAAACCATTCCTGAAATTAATGCAATTTCTTTTTCATTGGAAGAAAATGCCTTGATTAAATTAGATGATAAACAAGCTGTTATTACGATAAAAGGTGTTGATGAGAATTTTAAAAACCTAACCCATTTTGATACAGTTATTAGAGAAGGAGTATATCGTTTTGAATACAACAATCAATTTTATGGCGTTTTTGGTAAAGGAATTGCAAATAAATTAGGGATTAATATTAATGATTTCATTTCTCCGATTTCTATTTTTGCTCCTAAACGTGGTAAGTTTGAAGGCATAAATCCAGATGATGCCTTTACTAAAATTAATATTAGTCCTGCTGGTGTTTTTAGCTTGAATGATGATTTTGATTATAAATATGTATTCATTGATTTAAAAGCTGCCCAATCTTTATTTGATTGTAAAGACGAAATCAGTATGATTGAAGTAAATGTTTCTGATAAATCAAAAATAGATGAAATTCAAAAAAACTTAAAACTCTCATTGGGTCCAAATTATAGTATTAAAAACCGATATGAGGCAAATGATGTTCTGTTTAAAACTCTTGAAATTGAAAAGCTTTGGGTGTTTTTAATTCTAGCTTTTATTTTGGTTATTGCTACGTTTAATATTATTGGTTCATTAACCATGTTAATTATTGAAAAGAAAAAGGATATTAAAACCTTATATAATTTAGGCGCAGACCAACAATTTATAAAATCAATATTTATGAAAGAAGGGTTTTTAATAACCTTTGTAGGAGCACTAAGTGGTTTATTTATTGGATTAGTAGTTTGTATTGCCCAGCAGCATTTCCACTTTATTAAGTTTGATGAGCAATATGTAATATCATATTATCCGATAGAAATGGAATTAAAAGATTTTGTTTGGATATTAAGCGTTGTTATGACTATTGGATTTTTAGCTGCTTTATATCCAGTAAGGATTTTTACTAAAAATGATTTAATTCATAAATAAAATCAAAAGAGATTTAAATGCGAGCCTAATATATTCGCAATCTTCAATAAAATAAAACGGGAAAATGTTTTTTAAATAAGCAACAGGTTATTTAACAACTAGTTTTTGACTATATAATTTGTTATCCGAAGAGGCAACTACAATATAAGTTCCGATGTCTAATTTTGATTCATTATCAGTTGAAAGGATAAGGTTTTTTTCTTGGTCAAAAACTACTTTAGAGTAACTTTCAGCACCTTTTTCATTTCTTAGAACAACTAAAATTTCTTTATTTTCTGAACCTAGTAAATTCCCTGATTGTCCGTCAGTCGAATTCATTGATAAATTACCTGTTGAAAATATATTGTTGATCGAAACTAAACGTGAAGATAAAACAACCCCGGTTCCACTTGTTTGCTTCAATCTGTAGTATGAAATTCCCTCGAATGGAGTAAAATCAACATCAAAATAACTGATTAAAGAACTATTATTTCCAAATCCTTTAATATTAGCCACAGATTCAAAAGAAATTCCATCCTTTGACTTTTCTACTGTATAAAAACTGTTATTTAATTCTGAGTTTGAAGACCATGATAATTCAACTTTTTTGCTGTCAAATATTGCGTCAAAACTTAGCAATACTTCAGGTAATGCAATTGTAGGTTCTTCGGCATTTATTTTAAATCCTCCATTACCAATTTGTGCAAACGAAGGTAAAGCTGTACTTAAACAAAAAATAACAGCAAAACGATTTAGATTCTTCATTAGTTTAATTTTTTATTATATAAATATATGAAAATTTAAATAAATAATATATAGGTTATTTAATTGTTATTAACATATTAATTAATTTTTATCGCAAAAAGGGTGCAAATGATAATTTGCACCCTTTATTAAATTATATCTTTAAAAAATTATCCTTTTAAAAATCCTAATAATTTTTCAACACTAACTTTAGCATCTCCATACAACATTTCGGAATTCGGTTTGTAGAACAAAGGATTGTCTTCACCAGAATAACCAGCAGACATAGAGCGTTTCATGATAATCACTTTTTCCGCTTTCCATGCTTCAATTACCGGCATTCCGTAAATAGAACTTGCTGGATCATCTTGAGCACTTGGATTAACTACATCATTAGCTCCAATAACCATAACGACATCAGTGTTTGGCATATCATCATTAATTTCGTCCATTTCCATTACAATATCATAAGGCACATTAGCTTCAGCTAATAATACATTCATATGACCAGGTAAACGGCCAGCAACCGGATGAATGGCGAATCTCACTTTTTTACCAGCTTTTTGTAATGTTTGAACCATATCATAAATTGGATATTGTGCTTTTGCAACTGCCATACCATAACCAGGAACAATAACAACTGATTTTGCTTCTTTTAATAAAGCAGCAACTTCTTCGTGATTTAAAGATGTTACTTCACCTTCAATAGCTTTCGCTTCTCCTTTAGGCGCATTTCCAAAACCACCTAAAATTACTGAGAAGAAAGAACGGTTCATGGCGTGACACATGTGAATTGAAAGAATTGCTCCTGAACTACCAACCAATGCACCTGTTACAATTAATAAATCGTTACCTAACATAAAACCTGCCGCTGATGCTGCCCAACCTGAATAAGAGTTAAGCATACTTACTACCACAGGCATATCTCCACCACCAATTGCCATAACCAACATGATTCCAATAAACGAAGCAATAGCAGTCATGATGTATAAATGAATTAATACATCCGTACCATGTGCCATAGCAAACATAACTCCTAATACGATGCATACTGCCAATAATAAAATATTTACGGCATGTCTACCAGGATACAATAAGGCTTTACTTCCTATTTTACCTTCCAATTTACCCCATGCAATAATAGACCCTGTAAAAGTGATAGCGCCAATAAAAACACCAATATAAACTTCTACCAAGTGTATAGTATGTGCAGCTCCTGTTAACGATTGAGTTTTAGGGTCTAAATATGAACCAAAACCAACTAATACAGCTGCTAACCCTACAAAACTATGCAAAATGGCAACCAATTGTGGCATTGATGTCATTTCTACTTTACGAGCCAGCATTAATCCAATTACGGATGCAATTGCAATTGCCACTAAAATATATACTTGTCCGTTAACTCCTTCACCAAGAACGGTAGCTAAAATAGCAATTGCCATTCCTATAATACCATAAAATACACCACGTTTTGCTGATTCTTGTGAGGATAAACTTCCTAAACTTAAAATAAACAGGATACTTGCAAATAAATATGCTGCTGTTTGAATTCCTATAGCCATAATATCTTTTTCTTATTTTTTAAACATTTTCAACATACGGTGAGTTACCACAAATCCTCCAACAATATTAATGCTGGCAACCAAAATAGCAATTACGGCTATAATTGTAACTGGGTTTGAAATATCATTTGTTGTTTGTAACAAACCTCCAATTACTATTATTCCACTAATAGCATTGGTTACTGCCATTAAAGGAGTATGTAATGAGTGTGACACATTCGTAATTAATTGCCAACCTACAAACACAGCCAAAATAAATACTGTGAAATGTTGTATGAATTCAGGTGGTGCGGTATTTCCTACCAAAAACAACAATGCTCCAACAACACCTAATTTAATAATCATTGAAGTAGCTTCTTTTTTTGATTTTTCGGCATCGGTAGCTTTAATTTCCTCAGCAGTTGGTGGCACTACTTTCACTTTTCCTCCAGCGGTTGGGCTAA
>JAYVIS010000326.1:0-3412 GCA_043769975.1 Bacteroidota bacterium | reverse complement strand
ATTCCTGATCAATTGACGTTAATTTCAGTTGCTCATTTTCTGTTTCATTAAAAAAGGATAGAATTTGAGAAATAGCTTCAACACCATTTATGGATGATTTCCAACTTATAAATAATGGTTTTATTGGTGTGAAATTAGATTCAAATAAATCTTCTAACGTACTGATATTTAACCAAACATAGTTTTTATCGATTATTTTTTGAATAACCAATTGCAGATTGTTGGAAGGATTAAAACTGTGATAGTATTTTACAAATAATGAATTTTGAAGTATTTTGAAAACATCAACATAATAAAAACTACTGCTATTATTTTTAGACACCGAATGGTGAATAGAAATTAGATTCTCGATTAAATCATAAATAGGAGTGAAGCGCAATGGATATTCCATTGTGATATTAACGTGTTCAATTTCCTTTGGTAACTGATTAATAATTGGAAATAGTAAACTTTCGTCGGCTAAAATTACAGCAGTTTTGGTGAGCGATTTACCTTCGGCAATCCACTTGCTTAATTGGTGAGCCACAACTTGCGCCTGACCAATTTTATGAGGAACAGCTACAATATCAATGTTTTTGGTTATGTCTTTAAAATTATCAGCTACAAAGCTTTTGGATTGTAGCCAGGTGTTTGTAAAGTTTTTACGTAAAAATAAACCTGCCTCGTATTCTTTGTTTTCAAAATAGTAAGTGTCGATATCATATAACATACTCGCCTTTTTACTTTTTACTAATTCGGAAAAAATAATGGTTTCAACTTTGTTTAAGGCATTAAAACCTGCAATAATAATATGAGCATATTTATTGATCGAATCACTCGATTTAAAGTTTTCATGAGCCTTTCGATACATCAAACCTTGATAACCTTGTTTTTTTTGTAATAGGTTTTTAGTAAACTCATTATAAATCAAACCCATTTGATGCATAAAATTGATATAATCTTTTTGCGTGGGTGTTAATTCATTGGCACTTAAACTCCAATTTTCAATCTCTTTTATTTCTTTTAAATTTTGGTATAACGCATTTGTGTCCACCAAATAGCGATCGGCTTCATTAAAATCTTGTAACATTAAATTGCCCCATTTAGCAAAAGCATCAAAGGGTTCGGCTTTATCTTTTAATACGGAACAATAAGCAACATATAAATCACAAATTAAATCTACACTATCGGCTTGTTCTAAACCCGATAATTGAGAAACTAAATCTTCGGCACTTATTATAGTTGGCAACCAAATCGTTTTTTTGAAAACGGATGCTAAATGTTGTTTTAAATAAAGCGCTCCACGTTTATTAGGCAAAATGATACAAAGCGAATCAGTTTCCGTTTGGTGATGTTCGTGAATATATTCGGCAACAAGTTTTAAAAAAGGAGTCATATAATTAGGATGGAACTAATTTAATTGTTTTTTGCAAGTCGGTGTAACTTTTTTATCAAATTGGGAGTTAAAGAAACTAACTAACCAAAAATCCCTATGCAGATAAACTTTACACTAATTTCTAAATCCTATCATTATGAAACGTGTAAACTATCAATGGAAAGTGGCAGCATTTACTTGCATGAGTCTAACTCAATTATCTGTATTTTCTCAAAATAACAATCATCACAAAAATTATATTGAAATAGGTGTTGTTGGAGGAGCACAACTTCCAAGTTCTCCATTAATGGGAGTTTATGGTTGTTTTGGAACCAGTTTTATGGCTTTTGGTAAACCAAGTTCAATTGATATCAGAGTAAAAGAAAACTACGTTTCAAATCCTGAACAACAAGCAACGCTCATAACATTTACTTATAGAACCGGGATAGTAAAAGGCCTATTTGCTGGTATTGGTGGTGCTCATGCTCATCAAATTATGATGGATGAATTTTTAGTTCACCCAACTTCTTCAATAGGAGGAACAAATACTCATATTATGCATAGCACTGGTTTTAATGCTGAGCTGGGTTATAATTTTAATTCTTTTATTAAAGGAAAGTATATTGGCATTTATCCAAATGTATTGCTAAGCTATACTCATTTATTTGCTTCTGCTCAAACGTTTCAAAATCTAACTTTTTCTGCTGGGTTTAAAGTAGGCTTAAAACAATGGAATTAGAGGTTTTAATCTCATTCTATTATCTTAAAGGTTATTAAAATAACTTTGTTATCAATTTTTCAGACAATTATTTTGTATTTTCATTTGGAAACGTATCTTTGTTTAAAATTAATCTAAATAAGAAACAACTAAATGATTTCAGTTTTAATAGCCGATAAAAATTATTTAAGCCGTTTAGGTCTATTTACCTTGTTAAGTGAATCTGCTAATTTCGAAGTTGAATATACCGACGAAGATAATTTCGATTATTTAGTTGCTTCAATTAAGAAAAACAAGCCAAAAATTTTAGTTCTTGATTTTCAATCGCTTCAATTTTCTATCAAACAAATTTCAACTATTCTTAAAACCTTTAAGAAGCTGCAAATATTAGCAATTACTGATTTTTTGCCTAGAGCAGAAATGCAGGCGGTTTTAAACGCAGGTGTTAGAAGTTACTTATTAAAGGAGTGTGATAAAGATGAGATTATTGAAGCTTTACATTCTACGTATAACGGAGAGCGTTTTTTATGTGGACAAGTTGCCCATTATTTAACGCAATCAGATACCGAAAACATAAGACCAATTGAAAAAGTTTCTTGTGTTGGCATTGGTATTACCGACCGTGAATTAGACGTTGTTCGTTTAATTGCCGAAGGATTATCAAATAAATTGATAGCAGATAAATTAGAGCTTAGCACGCATACGGTTAATACGCATCGTAAAAATGTGATGGCTAAATTAAACATTCAAAATACGGCAGGTATTGTGATGTTTGCTGTTAAAAATCAATTATTGGTTGCCTAATGAAAACTGACCTTGCCATAAGTGATTATGTGATTGTTTTATTTATTGCCTGTGTTTTTGGTTTAGGTATTTACGCCCTTGTAAAGTTTATGAAGAGTAAGGATTAATTCTTTACATTTTTTTCTATTTTATTCTTTCCCTTTTTCTATCAATCCCAAACAAAAAAGCTATCTTTGTTAGCTATTATCTAATGATACATATGCAACAACAAATTTTAATTTTAGATTTCGGATCTCAATTTACTCAACTCATTGCCCGTAGGTTAAGAGAAATGAATGTGTATTGTGAAATACACCCTTTTAATAAAATCCCGGAAATAACAGCTGAGATAAAAGGTGTTATTTTATCTGGAAGCCCGCACAGTGTTAGACAAGAAAATCCTTTAAATCCAAATCTCAATAGCATTAAAGGTAAATTGCCTTTATTGGGAATTTGCTATGGAGCTCAATTATTAGCGCATTTTTATGGCGGAGAAGTTGGTAAATCCAATTCTCGCGAATACGGGAGAGCAAACCTTAGTTTTGTAGAAGATAATA
>JAYVIS010000325.1:0-23629 GCA_043769975.1 Bacteroidota bacterium | reverse complement strand
GAAACCGTACGTTTATTCGTAGGAAATGGTGGTCCAAATTTAGTTTCAAGTTTTCACGTCATTGGAGAAATTTTTGACAATGTTTACCCAGAAGGAGGTACTACATTAAACCATAATGTACAAACAACATTAGTTCCTGCTGGTGGGTCAGCAATTACTGAATTTAAATGCGATGTTCCTGCTACTTTAATTTTAGTTGATCACTCTATATTTAGAACATTTAATAAAGGCACTTTAGGTATGCTTAAAGTTGAAGGTAATGAGAATAAATCTATCTATTCTGGACAGCAAGATGATAGAATATATCAAGGCGAAGGTGGGGCTGTGCAAACAATGCCTGAAGATGCCTCTGCTAACGTTCCTTCTAAACCTTTGACCAAGGAAGAGAAAATAGCTCAAGGTAAAAATATATTTGAAAGCACTTGTCAAGCTTGTCATCAATCTGATGGAAAAGGTATACCAAAAGCTTTCCCTCCCCTAGCATCATCTGATTATTTTAAATCTGATAAAAACAAAGCTATTAATGCTGTTTTACATGGATTATCTGGAAAAGTAACAGTTAATGGACAAACGTTTGACGGTGTGATGCCTAAACAAACTTTAAGTGATGGACAAATTGCTTCCGTTATTACTTACGTTTTAAATAGTTTTGGAAATAAAGGTGGAGATGTTACACCTGCTGATGTAAAAAAATTAAGATAATAATGAAATTGAAACATTTACTATTAATATTAATCTGTATTTCATTTAAAACAATCTTTTCACAAGGTAAAGATGAGTTTAAAGGAATGGCTCTTATAAAGGGAGGTGAATACCTCCCTTTATATTCCTCAGATAGTCAGAAGGTTTTTGTTAAATCATTTTACATGGATATATATCCTGTAACTAATGTAGATTATTTAGCATTTATTAAAAGTAATAGCACATGGGCTAAAAGTAAAATAAAAAGATTATTTGCTGATTCATTGTATTTAAAACATTGGGTATCTGATACTGTATTTAATATGAATATAGCAAACAGTCCAGTAGTGAATATTTCTTGGTTTGCAGCAAAAAAATATTGTGAATGTCAAGGAAAAAGATTGCCAACTAATGCAGAATGGGAGATAGTTGCAAAATCAAACCAAACACAAGCAGATGCAAGTAAATCAAAAGAATTTAATCAATGGGTTTTAAATTGGGTCACTAAACACTCTCCTGCGATTTTGCCAAATGTTGGAAGTACATTTAAAAATTATTATGGAGTATATGATATGCATGGTTTAGTTTGGGAATGGACATATGATTTTAATAATGCTCTTACAACTGGTGAATCGAGAGGGAATAGCAGTTTAGACAATGCTTTTTTCTGCGGAGGGGGTTCTTTTGGATCAAAAGATTTAAATAATTACGCATCTTTCATGAGATTTGCTATGAGATCAAGTGTGAAAGCTAAGTACAGTGTTCAAAATTTAGGATTTAGATGTGTGAAGACAAAAAAATAGAACAATTTTTAAAGAAAACTTTATGAAAAAAATACTAAATAGTTTTATTGTTTGTGTAGTTTCAATTATAATTGTGGCTTGCCATGATAGTAAAAAAACAGAAAACGATGTAGAAGAAAAAGAATGTTGTAAAAAGGAAACAAATACCATTACTAATGCAAGTTCAGAAATTCCCGACGAGTCAATATTTAATCTTACAAGTGATTGGGTAACTCAAGATAATAAAACCATAAAATTACAATCCTTACAAGGTAAGATTACTATTGCCGCTATGGTATTTACACACTGCGAAGGTGCCTGCCCGAGAATAGTTGCTGATATACAACGAATAGAGAAATCGTTTACAGAAGAGGAATTGAAAAAGATTCAGTTTTTATTAATAAGTATGGATCCCGAGAGAGATACTCCAAAAAGATGTAAGGAATTTGCAAAAGAATATCAATTAAATGCAAATTGGGCATTAATTAGTTCTAGTGAAGATGCTACAACCGAAATGGCTAATGTTTTAAATGTTAAAGTAAAAAAACTTTCTAGCGGCGGTTTTGATCATTCAAATACGATACACATTATAAACGCACAGGGTTTAATTATCTATCAACAAAACGGGTTAGAACAAGAGCCAGAAGGATCTATAGAGAGTATTAGAAATTTATTAAAAGAATAATTTATGGTTTGTGTTTAAATTATTTGAGTAAATAAAAATGCCATTATAAACAGTAATGGCATTTTTTGTTTTATAGAAAACGAGAATTAAGTGATGCCTAATTCTTTTTTACCAGCTGCTGTTAAAAAATCTCTTGTCCATTGAGGCTCCCAAACCATATTAATTGCAATGGTAAAATCAGGAAAGCGTCTCTTTAAACAATTTTCAACATTATTGGTAATAACATCTCCCATAGGGCAACTTTTAGTGGAGAGTGTTAAGTTGATGGTAATTATTCCTTTTTCATCATAATTAACTTTATAAACCAATCCCATATCAATAATGTTGATTTCTAATTCAGGATCAATTACTTCTTTTAAAAAACCTAAAATATCTATTTCATGTTTTTCTTTATCTGTATATAAATTCATAGTAATTTATTATAATTTAAACAATAGTGGTGCTACTATTATTTTTATGTAAAACAATTTTAAAAACGTTGGTAATATATAACATAGCTGCTCCTATTAAAAAAATTGAGCCAATGGTTATAAATATTCTATTTGAAATAATAATACCAACTAATGTGAGTATGAAGCCAATTAAAAACACATACAATTGAATGACTGTGATTTTTTCAGAATATAGATCCTTAGGTAGTGGAGTTTTTACCTTTCCAACAATACCTTGATATTTTTTCATCCAAACAATAAATGCTAAATTTTTAAATGTTTGTCCTAATATGAGTAATGTTATAAAACCAAATAGCAAGCTAAATACAATGGCTGATGAGAGTTGTAGCTCCAACCGTTTGTCAGAAATTATTCCAATTTTTAAAATTACCCATAGTATGATAGGAATACTAATACTAAAAAATGACACATATATGTGTTTTAAATTAATGTCTAATTTTTTTCGAGCACGTGTTTTAAATGCATTAGCTATATAATTTAAGAATAGTAAAACACCTAAAAGAATAAGGATGACATAGATAAATAATCTATCTAAACCATTTAAAAATAAGCCGTCAATTATGAAGCCTAGTAAACTAATATTAATTAAATAATAACAATAAGTTAATGACTTTGTTTTTAATTTACCAGACAATAAAAACATAGGAACTAGTTTTGATGCAACACCTATTATTAAGCACAAAAACCAGCCGATTAATCCAATGTGAGCATGAATTTTTAAATAGTATAGGTGTTCTTTTGGTAAAAATGGGTATCTAAAATTAAAAGCTAATAATGTACCTATAAAGGCAGTTAACCAAAGCCAAAATATGGAAACTTGTATAAAATCAATTTCAATATTTGTTTCATTAGACCCATTTATCGTATGTAAAATATTTATTAGGAATAGTGTGATGCCTAAAAATACAAAAGTGGCCCCAATTTCAATTAACAAGCCAATATCAAATATCCAAAACGATGTAGCTAGCAAAACTATTCCAATTAGTAGGCATGAATAAGCAATTAAAGCCAGAAGCGGACTATATATTTTTTTGCTCGTTATTACTGGTATTAACTGATATAATGAACCCATGATCATAAAAGTGATCCACCCTAAGGTTGTTACGTGTGTAAGGGCTAAAACTTTTGGATGAAAATAATGTCCTATAAATGCTTCGCTTGAAAAAAGCAATAAAACACAGGCTACAAAAAAAAATAGGGCGGCAGCAAGATAATGAGCAATTATAATACGATAGGTATAATTATCTTTTAAAGTAGGACTTATCATTATTTAAATATATAAAGCTTGACGTAATTTTCTGAAATTATTTGTATTCGCCATTGATATGCTCTTTCAGCTAGTTCTGGAAATAAAAACTTTGGCACTTTTTTATGATTCACTAACAATATGTGTTCATCAGGTAATGTATGAAGTTCATTTAAAATCATAGCCATCGGTAATGGCATTTCTAAAAGTCTTACATCTATCTCTTTAATTTTAGTGCCAAATGATTTTAAAATTTTAGTAACTTCTTCACTACTACTATCATTTATAAATTCATGATTATTAATAGTCGTAGTTTTTTCTTTTTTGAAATAAGTGTGAACTAATTGCTTTTTAATCTCAATACTATGATGACTATAACCTTTCTTTGAAAGAATAGAGATAAGTGGTGTTGGTTCAAATGTATTTATGATTTTCAAAACAGAATCATTTGGAAGAGTTGTTAAAGCATCCATAATAGGATTGAAAGGATCCTTTCCTGATTTCAACATGTCTCTTACATCTAAATCAACACAATTTCCTATATCAAATTCTATAAAATTATTTAAAGAAGATTCAGCAGCGTTTTTAGTTAAAGTAACTTCTGCTTCTTTTATTTCAAATCCTAATGGTATTAGTTTACTATAAAATACATCAACAGTTGATCCTCCAATTTTAGCTGCTTGCTTTATAGTAACTCTTGACGCTAATACTTTTCTTAAAATGGGAATTTTTAATTTATCAAAATTATTTGATATGGATACAATAGCGTCTATTGATTTTGGATTGTGATTTATTAAAGCTGATATTTTTGTATTTTCATTAATATACATACTCTTTAAAATTAAAACAGACCCATTAAGGGTCTGTTTAGTTAATAGTTATAATTGTTTTTCTAATTCAATACTTTTTGGAAAAAGTATATTATTTTCTAAATGGATATGCTGATGTAAGTCGTCCTCAAATTCTTTTAATTTTAAGAAAGAAACTTTGTAAGTTGCACAACTATCTTCTGGCGGAGTATAGTTATTTGATAGCTCTTTTATTTCTCTAAATATTTCTCCTACCGCATCATGCTCATGTTCCATCATATTTATAGGATTTTTAATACTACCAAAGTTTGTATAAGGCGTTTTTGAATTATTAGACTTTGCTAAAACAAGTTGTTTTATGTAAGGAAATAAAATCTGCTCCTCTTTGCACATGTGGCCACTTAATTCTTCAGCGCACTCATTAAATTTTTGTGCTATTGCTATTACTTCTGGATGAACGCCTCCATGCACCTTGGCAACTTTAGCTGTATATTCTAGTAGTATGGGAATTGATTTTTTAACATATTGATGATGCGTATTTAAAATGTAGTCAGCTAAAAAATCTAAGTTCCATTCATCAAATATTTGGGTTTGTGTTTTGTCAACAACATCTATTTCTTTCAACTCTTTTTCAACGGCCATGTAATCTATTTTCTTTTCGTTACATGCTTCAGTTACTGTTTTTTTTCCTCCACAACAAAAATCTAAATTATATTTTTTAAATATTTCTGCTTTTCTAAAATCTTTTGCAACTAACTCTCCAATAGTAGGTTCTGAAGACGAATCGTTCTTTCTAATTTTCACTTCCCAAATATCAGGCCCTGACTCTAAATAATCCCAAGTAAAAACATTACCTCTTTCTCCTATTAATTGATAATACAATGGTTTTGGGTCATGATCATTGTGAATAATAAAAGCATCACCTTCTAACAATTTGTCAAATCTTTGAAAAATTGTTGGGTGTTTTAATTTTGGTTCAATGATTGTTACATCTAATTTTTCGATTGTTTCCATATTAAGTTGTTTTTAGTTTGAATAAATTGGTCTTAGTATTCTATAGTTGTATAATTATCTATTAAAATTAAAAGTTGTCAATAAATCAACAAACTCCAGTTGAATTGATAAAGTCTTATCTTTTGCATACCAAAGATGAATGTTTTTAACTAATTCATCGTGTGAAGCATCTGGATATTCCATTTTAAATTGAGTCACCATTGCCTGTATTGCTTTTGGTCGTGGCCCCCAAATACCCATGATATTTTCGGTTTGTTTATCAGTGCAAATTAATTTAGGAATGGATCGCGATCCATTTGTTAAAAAGGAATCCATCACATCCAAATTTTCATCTCTAAAAATAAATCTCAATTCAATGTTTGGGTTTTGTTCTGCAATTTTTGCAATAACAGGAATACATTGTGCGCCATCTCCACACCAGGATTCGACTAATACAAGCCACGAAGTTTTATTAGTAATTTGATTTACAAGAGTTTTTAATTCTTCTATAATTTCACATTGTTTGTCAATGCGCTTGATCCGTTGTGCATTGATTAATGTTGCAGCAATTCGTTCATCTAATTGATTGCCTGATGTCTTTCCTTGGGATGCATACTCCAAAACAATATTTTTATATTCAGTATATGAATATGAGTGACTAACACTTTGTATTTTTTCTAACATAACTATAATATTTTTTTCAAAGTTCAGTAAATCATATTTACTATTTCATGACTCAAATCATAAAACATATTATGGTACAAATAGACGAAGGCTACCTTTTCGGGGTAGCCTTCTTACTAATCAAAAAACCGAAACTTAATTTGAAAAAAGTATTAATATTATTCGGATTCAAAATTATTATAAATTCTACTATTTGTTGCGGAATAGCATATCATAACAACCTTTATTTTGATTAAGTTATTTTATTGAGGTAATAATACCTCGTCAATTACATGAATAATACCATTTGATGCTTTGATAGAAGCTAGAATATGAGCCTTGCCATTAATCACTGGTTTACCATCTACCATTGTAATTTTAATATTTCCTCCGTTCACTTCACCCAAACTTCTTCCATCAGTCAACCCTTCAGGTTCTATAACTCCAACATACACATGGTATTGCAAAATATCTATTAAAGCATCTTTTTTCTCAGGTTTTAATAAGCCTTCTACTGTACCAGCTGGCAGTTTATCAAAAGCTGCATTCGTTGGAGCAAAAACCGTAAAAGGACCTGCATTACTTAAAACATCAACTAATTCAGCGGCTTTTACTGCTGCAACTAAAGTTGTATGATCTTTACTTCCAATAGCCACTTGAACTACGTTTGGATTAGATGTTGCATCTTGAACTGCTGATTGACCTGCACCATTAGCTTCTGCAGCAACTGTTGATTCTGAACTATTTTCTACTTCAGTTTTGGCCTCTGATTGTGAATTGCAAGAAAATAATCCAATGGATCCTGCTACGATTAAGTATTTAAATGTTGTTTTCATAAATATATTTTTAAGCAAATATATAGTATTCGACAATTTTAAAATATGATTTTAATCATAAAAATTAAAATATCTTTTAATTCAGATAAAATTGTCCGAATTGAAGAATAAAGTGAATATATTTGCATAAAAATCATTTAAAAATAAATTATGAAAACAATCAACCCTCATACATTTCATATCCCTGTAATGGGATTAGCGTATACCATTGATACTCCTATAAAGGTGGCGAAATACGGCATTACATCAGTAATTTCAATAATTGAAGATTATTTAATTGAACAAATGCGAGAAGTTATTTGTAAAAATGAACAAATTGACTATGTAAAAATTCAACCGACTGTGCGTGATTATAGAGCAAAAAGAATTACTGCATATTTAAATTTAATTCAAGATATAATAAACAAACAAACCGAAGAACTTAAACATGAAGATTTTTCTACTGGTAAGAACATCGTAAAATATTTTGAAATGTTGCCAGAATCTTCCGATATAAAAGCATTATATAAAAAAATGTTAATTAGTCAGCCAGCTAAAAAGTTAGAATTAGAAAAGGAACTGCGTAAATATATTTCAGCAGGAAAAGTTGATGTAAATATTATGACAAAATTAGACAAGACAAATTATGATACAGATGGAAATGAATTACCATCGCAATTTTCAGATGCTCTTTCTGCTTTAAGAGGATATGCAAATAGTACATTAAAATCATCCATTATTTTTTCTGCCGGACTAAATCCTAGATTATTTGCTTATTGCGAAACATTTGAAGATTTCTACCCTAATTTAATGGGAGTCATAAATAAAAAAATAATTTTAAAAGTAAGCGATTATCGCTCGGCTTTGATTCAAGGCAAATATTTGGCAAAAAAAGGATTATGGATTTCTGAGTTTAGGGTAGAATCTGGTATAAATTGTGGTGGGCATACTTTTATATCGAATGGAATTCCGCTTGGCCCCATATTAGAAGAATTTAAAAATAAGAGAGATGAACTGTATCATGAGTTATATGTTGAATGTGAAAATGCCTTAAAACAATTTGGACGAAATCCTTTTACAAATAGGCCTGAATTAAAAATTACAGCTCAAGGTGGTATTGGAACTAGTGAGGAAAATAGCTTTTTGTTAGATTATTACAATTTAGATTCTACTGGATGGGGAAGCCCGTTTTTATTAGTGCCTGAAGCCACTAACGTTGATGAACAAACTCTGAATAAATTAATTGTTGCTAAAAAAGAAGATTATTACTTAAGTCATGCTTCTCCCCTTGGAGTTCCATTTAGTAATTTAAGAAATTCCAGTTCAGAGGTTCAGCGAAAAATGAGAATTGATAAAAATAGACCTGGCAGCCCATGCTTTAAAAAGTTTTTATCAATGGATAAAGAATTTACTGATAAACCAATATGCACTGCATCAAGAGAATATCAAAACCTAAAAATTAAGCAGCTTATAAATGAAATCTCTGATTCAAAAATATTAAAGCATGAAATAGAAAAGGTAACAGAAAAAGATTGTCTATGTGAAGGACTTGGGGCATCTGCTTTGCTAAAAAATAAAGCTAAGCTTTCACATAATTTAAATGCTGTTACGATTTGCCCAGGACCTAATTTGGCCTACTTTTCAGATACTTTTTCGCTAAAGCAAATGGTTGATCATATATATGGTCGTTTGAATATTTTAAACAATTTAAACAGACCTAATATTTTTATCAACGAATTACAATTGTATTTTGATTATTTAAAAAAAGAAATCGAAGATCAATTTAATGTAATGACAGATAAAAAAATTACATATTACCAAACTTTCAAAACTAACTTATTAAAAGGGATAGATTATTATGAAGAAATTATTCCTAAAATAAAACAAAGTAATAGTGAGTTTAAAAATAATGTAATGAAGCAACTCACTGATCTAAAAGATTCATTAAACCTTCTTCCTCAATTACAAACAACTTAATCTTCCTTATTAAATTATTTAAAATTATAAATCATGAAAACTATCATTAAAAGATCATGGGCAGAGCCCTATAAAATGAAAATGGTTGAATTACTGAAAATGACAACCAAACAACAACGCATCAAAGCTATTAAAGAAGCTGGTTTTAATACCTTTCTTTTAAAATCTGAAGATGTATATATAGATTTATTGACAGATAGTGGTACAAACTCAATGAGTGATCAACAATGGGGAGCGTTCATGACAGGAGATGAAGCCTATGCCGGTAGTAAAAGTTATTATAAATTGGAAGAAGCTATTCAAAAATATTATGGTTATAAATATATTATTCCAACGCATCAAGGAAGAGCAGCAGAAAACATTTTATCAAAAATATTGATAAAAAAAGGTGATATCATTCCGGGAAATATGTATTTCACCACAACACGTTTGCACCAGGAATTAGCTGGTGGAACATTTACTGATATTATTATTGATGAAGCTCATGAGCCATTAAGCGAGCATCCGTTTAAAGGAAATGTGGATTTAGGGAAGTTAGAAAAAGTAGTTAAGAAATATGGTGCAAAAAAAATACCTTATGTAAGTATCGCTACAAACGTAAACCTTGCTGGTGGACAACCTATCAGTATGGCCAATTTAAAAGAGCTGAGAGCATTTACTAAAAAACATAAAATTCGAATTATACATGACATGACAAGAGTTGCTGAGAATGCCTATTTTATTCAACAGAGAGAAGCGGGATATAACAAAAAAACGATTAAGCAAATTGTATTGGAAATATGCTCGTTAACTGATGGCGCAACAATGAGTGCAAAAAAAGATGCATTGGTTAATATTGGTGGGTTTATGGCTACAAATGAATGGGATGTTTTTGAAGAAGCTAGAAATTTAGTCGTTGTATACGAAGGACTTCATACATATGGTGGTTTAGCGGGTAGAGATATGGAAGCAATAGCAATAGGTATTGCAGAAAGTCTAGACGATAATCATCAGCACGCAAGAGTTGGTCAGGTAGAATATCTTGGGCATAAAATGATGGAATATGGAATCCCGATTGTTAAGCCTATTGGCGGACATGGGATCTTTGTAGATGCAAAAGCTTTTTTACCACACCTTACACAAGATCAGTTTCCTGCTCAAACTTTAGCTGCTGAAATGTATATTGATTCAGGTGTTAGAACAATGGAACGAGGAATAGTATCTGCGGGCAGAAAAAACAATGGAGAAAACTATTATCCAAAATTGGAGTTAGTACGTTTTACTATTCCCAGAAGAGTTTATACACAAGCGCACATGGACGTCATTGCCGAATCAGCTGCAGCTGTATATGATAGAAGAAATGCTATCAAAGGGTTGAAAATGATTTATGAGCCAAAGTACTTACGTTTTTTTCAAGCAAAATTTGAAAAACTATAAATGAATTAATCTCTAAGTTGAAATTTAAGCCAACATATTTATTTATCGTTTTGAGTGCGACCTTTCTTATATATTCTTTTAGTATATATATACAACCACTATTGATAAAAAAGGATATAAGGTTTAATAAAGAAAAAGCTTCTGAAGGAAGATTGGTATGGCAATCCTACAATTGTCAAAGTTGTCATCAACTATATAGCTTAGGAGGATATCTCGGCCCTGATTTAACCAACGTCATTTCTAATCCCAATAAGGGTGAAAAAATAGTGAGAGCAATGGTTAAATCAGGCACCAAGCAAATGCCTTCATTTAGTTTATCAGATAATGAAATGAATGCGCTAGTTGAATTTTTAAAATCTACAGATGCTAGTGGGAAAGCAGATCTTAGAGATTTCAATATAAGTAATTTTGGTATGATAGAAAAAAATGAAAACAACTAAATTTAGTATAGGTAATTTGTTTTTAATAACATCCTTATGTATGTTGGTATTAGGGTTATGCTTTGGAATATTGGCAGCCATGATCTATATTTTTCCGGATTTTCTTAAGCAACAAATTGGGTTTATTTCACTTCGGCCATTACATGTTACATCTGCTATGTTTTGGATTATTTTAGGAGCTACAGGTTGTATATATAATGGATTAAAACAATACATAAATAAACCAGTTACATATAAACTTGCTTTTATTCAATGGATATTATGGATTGTAGCTATAATAGGTATTATGACGTCATATTTTATGAAAGACTTTGGCGGAAGAGAATATTGGGAGTTTAATCCAATATGGGCGTTGCCAATTGCATTTGCATGGATATTATTTTTAATAAACTTCTATACATTAATCAAAAAAATAAAAGACTGGCCTGTTTATGTTTGGATGTGGTTTACAGGCGTACTATTTTTTCTATTCACCTTTTCGGAAAATTATTTATGGGTATTCTCTTATTTCAGAGAACATTTTATAACAGATATGACAATTCAATGGAAAGTAAATGGCTCTTTGGTTGGCTCTTGGAATCAAATTTTATACGGAACAGCTATTTTTTTAATGGATAAGATTTCAAATACAAAAAATTCGGGCAGAAGTAAATTTGCTTTTGCAATGTATTTTCTTGGATTATTTAACCTTATGTTTAATTGGGGGCATCACATCTACACGCTTCCAACAGAAAAATATATCAGGTATATCGGATATGTTGTGAGTATGACAGAATGGATGTTTTTTATTAAAATAGTATACGATTGGAAAAAAAGCATCAGTACAATTCAACAACATTATCATTACTTCCCTTATCGATTTATAATGGCAGCAGATATATGGGTATTTATTAATATGGGGCAAGCTGTATTAATGTCAATTCCAGCAATCAATAAATATACACACGGCACACATATAACAGTAGCGCATGCTATGGGAACTACAATTGGAATTAACAGTATGATTTTATTAGCAGCGTGCTTCGAATTTTTTAACGCCCCTCATAAAAAAAAATTTACAAATTATTTATTTTGGTTATTACAAATTAGCTTACTTGTTTTTTGGCTATCCCTCAATGCTGCTGGTATACAAAAAGGTTTTTGGCAATTAAGTGCTAATCAAGTAAGTTATTCAAAAATGATAGAATCACTCAAGCCCTATTTTATTGTTTTTGCCATTGCAGGAATTGGATTGTTATTAACACTAAGTTCATTTGCCATTATTTTAATAAAGTCTTCCATAAAAAAGCAAAGTAATTAAAAAATCATATAAATAATTATAATGAAAAATCATATAAATCTAGAAGATTTAGAAACTGCATACAGTTACAAATCAAACAAAGAATTAAAATTTACTTATTTTATTTTCAACATTTTGCAAAATCAAAAATTAGTAAAATTGTTAATTGCTTGCACAAAAGGTATTTTGCAGTATAATTTACCTTTTAAGTTTCTAATTAAAAAAACAGTGTTTAATGTGTTTTGTGCAGGAGAAGACATTAATAGCGCCTTTTTAAAAATTAAGTATTTAGAAAAGTTTAAAGTGAAATCGGTTTTGGATTATGTTTCTGAAGGTGAAAACAATGATGAATCTTTTGATAGTAATACACAAATAATCGTTGCTAATATTATTAGATTAGGAAAAGAATACCCAAATAATTATGTGAGCGTAAAACTTACAGGTTTGGAAAATTCTATTTACTTAGCACACTGCAATGGTATGCCATTTACAAATGATTTAGTCGCTTCTCCTCGTTTTGATAAGTTAATAAAACGAATTGATTTAATTTGCGAAACGGCAACTGCCTCAAAAGTTATTGTTTTTATAGATGCAGAGGATAGGTGTATGCAGGATGTGTTTGATAAAATCACAGAAAAGATGATGGAAAAATATAACAGAGACTATGCTGTTGTATTTAATACATTTCAAATGTATCTTAAAGATAGATTGCAATATATTACTAGGTTAATTGAAGGTGCTGAACAAAAAAAATATGTTCCTGGAATAAAATTGGTAAGGGGTGCATATGTAGAGAAGGAAAAGGAAAAGGCGCTTAAAGAAGGCAAAGTTTCTCCCGTATTTGATACGAAGCAAGAAACAGATGACTCGTTTAATAAAGCTGTAGAATTATGCTTAAGAGAATTTAAAAAAGTGGATTCATGTATTGCTACTCATAATAATGACAGTACAATTCATGCCATAAATTGTATTAATAAATACAACATCACAGATCATTATTCAAAAGTCAGGTTTTCACAGTTGTATGGCATGAGTGACAACCTAACTTTTAATTTAAGTAAAAATGGATATAACTCTTCCAAATATTTGCCTTATGGAGAAGTAAAAAAAGCCATCCCTTATTTAATTCGAAGATCTGAAGAAAATTCATCTATTAATGGACAAATTATTGACGAAGTGGGAAGATTAAAAAAAGAACTTTCAAGAAGAAGTGCTATATAACCAATTAAAATTGATATACTCAATATGGAATTGTATTACTATATATTATTAGGATTATTTTGGATTGTCATCTGCATAGGACTTGGACGATATATACACGCCAGAGGATTTAAAGGTAAGAACCATCATGTGTTTGGATTAAAAACAATTTTTATTTCTTACGTCATTGGCATTATTATGTTGTTTGGTATTATTGCGTTTTCATAGTTGATCCTCATCTGCTTTCCATATAATTTTATTTCCGAAACCTAATGTGTTATCAGTTAATTTTAGATAATCTAATCTAACTGCCCAAACATACCCTATTATAGCAAGGCTCATCGGGTATTTTTTTAAATATTTTGAATTCAGTTTCAAGTTTTCTACTTCTTTTTTATCTATTATTTTCCCTATAAACTGTATCCCTTTCAGTTTTAATACATCAAGGGTTTCGGGTAATATAGTGCCAGAAACGCAAGCTATAGGCTTAATAAGATTATGATGAATAGTGCCTGTAGATGATTTAAAAATTAATATTTTTTTTTCATCATCGAAAACATAAAAACAATTTATACAATAAGGTTTGTTATCCTCATCAACAAAGCAAACCGTAGCCACTTTATTGTGGATTAAAAAGTCTTTTATGGTATCTTGAATGTTCTTCATATTAATTTTTATTTTTTATGCGATGATTTTTACGTTTTAAGGCATTAGCAAACTCTTTCTTCTCTGTTTCAGAAGTAGCTTTAATGGCAGGAACGATTGTAGGGTTAGCATTATCATCCAGCGCAACAAATGTAAAATACGCTTCGTTTATTAAATATGCTTTTTGACTAAGAATTTTTTTTGCCCATGCTTGTACAAATATTTCCATCGACGAATGAAATGAACGCGTCATTTTTGCTTTAATAGTAATAATGTCACCAACTTTCGCAGGCGACTTAAATTTTACGCTATCGATAGATGCAGTCACGCAAATATGTTCTGCATGATTTTGCGCACAAATTGCAGAAGCGATATCCATCCATTGAACTAATTTTCCTCCTTGGAGTATACCCATAGGATTCGTGTCATTAGGACAAACTATTTCTGTCATAATTGTTTCTGAATGTTTAGGTGATTTCATGTTTTTCATACGTATTTTTTTAACTATAAACCTGAGCTTTGATTCCATTTGAATTAACCATTGCGCATATAGCATTTAATTTATCCACTGGAATTTTCTCCAGCTCTTTTGCAGGAGTTTCTCTATCAATTGTATAAATCATAACAGATTGTGGATTTATTTCCTTCAAGGCTTTTAGCCATTCCGCGAGTTCTTCAGGAGTTGTGTTATCAATATTTTCGCCATCGTTATTTCCCTTCAAAAAAATAGTTTGAATAATTAATTCGCCTTTTAATTCCTTTAGTTTTTGAATATACCAATCGATTTTTTTTGAAGAAAGTGGCTTATCGATTTTGATCAACATCTCTGTTGTACCCGCATCTAGTTTCATCACTTTTAGATCTACTTTTTTCAAGCTATCAAACACGGAGCTATTGCCTAATAGTGTCGCATTTGATAATACAGTGATTTTTATTCCTGGTAAATACAAGTTTCTTAATTCTATGGTTGCATCAATAATTGTCGCAAATTGAGGATGCATGGTAGGCTCACCATTTCCTGCAAAAGTAATACTGTCAATGTGTGTTTTGTCAGTTGCAATTTGTTTGAACCGTTTTTCAATAGCTGCAATCACTTCCTTCGAATCAAAATAACTGATATCAAAAGCCTTTAAGTCTGTCCAGCCGCATTCACAATAAATACAATTAAAATTACATACTTTGTTTTTTAATGGCAATAAATTTATTCCCAACGAAGCGCCGAAACGCCTGCTATTTATAGGGCCAAAAACGATATTATCAAATAAAATTGCCATTGCGTAATAATAATCAAATCCAACAACTTGCAATATGAGTTAAATCATAAAACTTTCCAATATTTCTCAAAGAGGCTTTTTTTTAATAAAAAAATACAGACAGGTAATTGTTCAAAACTAATTCGGATAAATATATCCGAATTAGTTTTCTTAATTTATATTTGAGGAATAAACATTTACTATGATTTTTTCAAAAGCTTGCGAATACGGAATTAGAGCAACCATTTATATTACTCAACAATCAATGAACGATAGTCGTTCAAGCCTAAAAGACATTGCCAGAGAAATAGATTCACCAGAAGCATTTACAGCAAAAATTTTGCAAATGCTCGTGAAACATGAAATTATAATCTCCATTAAAGGATCAATGGGTGGATTTGAAATTGAACAAAAGAAAATAAAAAAAATAAAATTAGCAGACATTGTTTATGCTATAGACGGGGAGAATATCGAAAAAATGTGTGTCATTGGATTGAAGAAATGTTCGGAAACTAGCCCTTGCCCAGTTCACAATAAATATAAGCACATAAAAAAAGATTTTTTAGCAATGATACAGAACACTGGGTTGTTGGAAATGTCGAATAGTATTAATGATGGATTAACTTGTTTAAAAATATAAACTATTAGGTAATGGAAAAATATGTAATTAAAAGAAATGGCGAATACAAGCCATTGGATCTTTTTAAAATAAAAGATGCAATTTTAAAAGGCTTTCAAAGTGTAAATCAAAATTATGAGGAAGTCATTTTTGATGACGTTGTAATCGCATTGAATGAAAAAGACACGTGGAGTGTTGAAGAAATTCAGGATATTATTGAGCAGAAATTATTCTCCAAAAAATATTTTGAAGTGATGCGATCTTTTATGTTATACCGACATACGCGTAAATTACAAAGAGAAACCACGGCTAATATTGATAGTAACACAACTTATGTCAATAGTACCCAAACTATTGAAGAGTATGTCAATCAAACGGATTGGCGAATTAATGCCAATGCAAATACATCTTACTCAAATGCAGGGTTAGTAAATAATGTTGCCGGAAAAATTATAGCAAACTATTGGTTAGACAAAGTATATACTCCCGAAGAAGGGGCGACTCATCGTAATGGAGATATACACATTCATGATTTAGATTGCTTAACAGGATACTGTGCCGGATGGAGTTTAAGGGTTTTATTAAACGATGGATTTAATGGTATACGTGGAAGAGTTGAGAGCAAAGCGCCTTCACACTTTAGAGAAGCCTTAGGTCAAATGGCCAATTTTTTGGGTATCCTTCAAAGTGAATGGGCAGGAGCACAAGCATTTAGTTCATTTGATACTTATTTAGCTCCTTATGTTTTTAAAGATCAGTTAACTTTTGAAGAAACGCTTAAGGCTGTTAGAAGTTTTGTGTATAATTTAAATGTACCTGCAAGATGGGGACAGTCGCCTTTTACTAATATTACTTTGGACTGGATAGTTCCTGCAGATTTAAAAGAACAAATTCCAACAAAAAACGATCACCATCTTTTTAAAACCCTAAACGATGATACGCTTTTACAATTAGCCAAAGAAAGAGGTGCTGAGAATTTGATCGATTTAAGATATGAGCATTTCCAAAAGGAAATGAATATGATTAATAAAGCATATTACACCGTTATGACAGAGGGTGATTCAACTGGTCAGCCTTTTACATTCCCCATTCCAACTGTAAACATTACCGAAGATTTTGATTGGTATGGAGAGAATACCGATTTACTGTTTGAGAATACTGCCAAAATTGGATCATCTTATTTTCAAAATTTTATTGGTAGTCAATATATTTTAGATGATTTTGGGAATAAAATAGAAAATGAAAAAGCGTATAAACCAAATGCTGTTAGAAGTATGTGTTGTCGTTTACAACTTGATTTAAGAGAACTATTGAAACGCGGTAACGGACTATTTGGAAGTGCTGAAATGACAGGTAGCATAGGTGTTGTCACTATTAATATGGCGAGATTAGGTTATCTATATAAAGGAAATATTTCTGCACTATACCAACGTTTGGATTTTCTTTTGGAAATCTCAAAATCGACTTTAGAAAAGAAAAGAGTCTTTATACAAAACATGTACGATCGCGGATTATATCCTTATACAAAAAGATACTTGTCTCATTTCAGAAATCATTTTTCAACAATTGGTGTCAATGGTATAAATGAAATGATCTTGAATTTCACGGATGAAAAAGATAATATTACTTCCGAAAGTGGCATAGAATTCGCAAGTGAAATTTTAGAACACATACGCGAAAAAATGAAATTATTTCAAGAGGAAACTGGTAACCTCTATAATCTTGAAGCAACTCCCGCAGAAGGCACAACCTATCGGTTTGCAAAAGAAGATAAAAAGCGATTTCCAAACATTATTCAATCAGGAATTGAAGAAAATATTTATTATACCAACAGTTCACAAGTTCCTGTAAATCATACTGACGACCCTTTTGAGGCTTTGTTACTTCAAGACGAACTGCAATGTAAATATACAGGTGGAACCGTTTTACATCTTTACATGCGAGAAAAATTGAGCTCGGCAGAAGCTTGTCGCAATCTAGTTAAAAAAGTGCTTTCGAATTTTAGATTGCCATACATTACCGTTACGCCTGTGTTTAGTATCTGTCCAACACATGGCTATTTATCAGGTGAACATGAATATTGCCCAAAATGTGACGAGATTTTATTAGAAAAATTAACCCTTAATCATACACATCATGAACACAACAACCAACAAGCAGTTCCTTCAACAGAATGATTTACAACGAACAAAATGTTTAGTTTACACAAGAGTCATGGGATATCACAGACCAGTTGAAAGTTTTAATATTGGAAAAAAAGGTGAGCACAAACAACGAACCCAATTCACAGAGCATAAATGCAGTTAAGCCTATTTATAGCATAACACCATTTACGTTATTAGACTATCCTGATAAAACAGCCTGCATTCTTTGGTTTGCAGGCTGTAATATGCGCTGTGTATATTGTTATAATCCAGATATTGTTTTAGGCAAAGGAAAATTTTCTTTCGAAAGTGTTTTACAATTTCTTAAAACAAGAAAGGGTTTATTAGACGGGGTTGTATTAAGTGGTGGTGAATGTACCTTACATCCTAATATCATATTTCTTATTAAAGAAATTAAAAAAATGGGTATGAAAATTAAAATTGACACGAATGGTTCAAAACCAAATGTATTAAGAAAACTAATTGATGAAAAACTAATTGATTATTTGGCACTTGATTTTAAAGCATTGGACCACAAATATTATGCAACAACAAAATCAAATTTATTTAATCAATTTAAAAAATCTCTCGATCTATTAGTTGAATCAAAAATATCTTTTGAAGTAAGAACAACACTTCATTCTAACTTAATAAATCAAGAAGATATTAAATGCATGATTTCCATTTTGGAAGATGCTGATTACACTGGGTCATATTATCTTCAAAATTATATGAATGATGTTGAAACTATTGGAAATATTCAAAATTCAACTAAAATGCACATCGACTTAACTCTATTGAATTCCAAATTAGATATTTTATTTAGAAACTAATCAACTGATATTTAATAGTGTTTAAATTTAATAAATATGATTATAATCATATTTATTTTACAATACTACTAGTAGTTTTGTCTTGAACTTATTGAAGAAGTTGTGAAGTATTTTTTGCCAATCATATTGATTTTTTTGATTCTCGCTCAATCTGCTGGGAAGTTAGTATTGTTATCCTATTATTTATTAAACAAAGAGACAATCGCTTTAAACTATTGTGAAAATAAGAGTAAGCCAAAATTACATTGTAATGGAAAATGTCATCTAAAAAAACAATTGAAAGAGCAAGAGAAAAAAGAAGGTTCTTCAAAAAGTTTGTCAAAAAGTGCAGATGAATCACAATTTTGCACTGAGTACGATAATACAATATTACCACGATTCATATATAAATCAAATCCCTTAAATTGTCCTTATTTAAATGGAGAACTAAATAATGCTCCCCTTTCTATTTTTCATCCACCCAAAGTTTAGACCATATTTATATTGGTAATAATTTACTTTTTTAGAGTTAATTATTAGGCTATTCAAAAATTCATTTATTATTCAACTAATACAATTATTCCTTAACACTGTTATCGATTGATCGTATTTAATTAAAAAATTATCATGAAATCAATAATTAAAATGCTAGTATTTGCAGGCATAATCGCATTTACTTTTTCTTGTAAAAAAAACAACACAACACCTGAAGAAGAAACAGGACCCACTGCAAATCCCACTGCAAATCTATTGCAAATAGGAGAAACATATATCATAGGTGCAAAGGCTAAGGCAGTAATATATTCTACAAAACCTTTTGAGACTGGTTATAATGAAATTTATGTTGCACTTTTTGATTCTGTAGACGGTTCTAGATTATCAAACGGACATTTTGATATTATTCCTATGATGGACATGGGAACTATACAACACAGCTGTCCAATTGAAAATACAGGAGACACAACTACAACAAATGGCTATTTTAAAACTTCTGTAGTTTTTTCGATGGCTGGAACTGCCGCTCAATGGTCACTTAATTTGAATTTTCATAACCATAAAAATAATTTAAATGGAATTGGAAAGATAGGTGTTGATGTGATTGCTAGTTCTCCCGTTAAATTTTTAAGCACCGTTATTCCTTTGGATAGTAATGCTTCGGTATTCATTACCATAATTAAACCTACTTCACCTCAAGTAGGAATCAATGATTTTGAAATTGTACTTCATAAAAGAACATCGATGATGAATTTTCCTTCCATTAATAACTACTCTATTGAAATTGTTCCTGAAATGCCGAGTATGGGACATGGTTCTCCAAACAATGTAAATCCCGTTTTAATTTCTAATGGGCATTATGTTGGTAAAGTCAATTTCACTATGACTGGTTTATGGCGTATCAAATTAAAACTATATAAAAACGGCACTCTAATTAGTAGTGATCAGTATTTTGAAACGACCTTACAATAATGTTTAAACTGTTCGTAATATTAAGTTTAATTATACTTCAACAGAGTCTTTGGGGGCAATCGGCATCCAAGGACTCAGTTGTAAAAGCTATACAACTAGCAGAAGTTTGTATTTCTGATGAAGACGATACTAAAAATCAAGCTTTCGATTTTTACAGAACCACTAAGTTAGCAAGCACGGAAGATATTCTAAGCCGCATGCAAGGCGTTAATATGATAAAAAGAGGTGCTTATGGTTTAGAACCAACACTTCGGAATTACAGCACAGGCCAATCCAATTTAACGATTGACGGTATGAGGATATATGGAGCATGTACAGATAAAATGGACCCTGTTTCTATATATATTGAGCCTGCTAACTTACAATCCATTCAGGTGGCCCATGGCGCATCAGGCGCATTAGATGGAAGTACTATTGGTGGGCAAATTGGCATGAAACTCAAAGAACCTTTATTTAGTTGCCATTCAAAAATAAGTGGTCAACTATCTCAATCTTATTTAACAGTTAACAATGGTTATAATTCATCATTAACCCTCCAACAATCCTATAAAAAAATTGCATATCGTGTAAGTGGTACTTTTCGCAAAGCTGATGATTATAGAGCGGGTGGAAATATCTTAATCCAACATTCGGGTTATCAAAAAATAAATACATCTGCTGCCTTTTCATTTAAGATTTCAGAATCCCAAATTTTAAAATTGGATTATATTGGCGATTGGGGCAAAAATATTGGGTATCCTGCATTATTGATGGATGTTGGGAAAGCATCCGCACAAATTTTTTCACTTTCTCATTTAATGGAATTTAAAAAAGGTTATTTTTTTAAAAATAATTTTAAACTTTATTATAATAATATTATACATCAAATGGATGACACTCACAGAAGCGACGCCCCCATGCACATGGAAATGCCGGGATGGAGCAAAACCATCGGCGCGTTTAATGAACTGTTTGGGAAAAATGAGTTTAAGCTTAGAGTTGATTATCATAATGTATATACAAGAGCTGATATGACGATGTACCCAAAAGGTGAACCTATAATGTATATGCAAACATTACCTGAAAATAACTTAAATAATTTTGGACTGGCAATTAATCAAGCCTTTCACTTTAAAGCACAACAAAAGCTCAATATTAATGGTCGTTTAGATTATTTTAATCAATCTGCCTCTATGGGAATTGGTGCAAAACAATGGAATGTATATAACACCAATATAACCAATGCGAAAATTGATGTTCTTAAAAATATGAATGTATCTTATTCTAAACAATTTAAAAAATCAACGACAGCTCAGTTAAGTATAGGATATAGCGAACGAATTCCGACTAGTAATGAGCGGTATGGCTACTACTTATTTAACAGACAAGATCAATTTGATTATATAGGAAACTTGGAACTTAAGCCTGAACAATCCTATCAAATGGAATTGCAATTTAAACAGCAATTTAAGAAAATTGAATACTCTTTTAATTTGTTCTATCATCACATTAATAATTATATTTATTCCTATCAATTAATTGGTTATAGTCAAATGACCATTGGAGCATTTGGATTAAAAACTTATCGAAATATTGATTATGCTATCAGTAAGGGATTTGAGGCAAATTTAAAGGTACAGATCAACAATGAGCTTTCTTACATTGCTAGTGGCAAATACGTTTATGCACAAACATACACTGGATTGTTTTTGCCTCTCATTCCTCCATTTAAATTGCAACACGCGCTTCGGTATAAAATTAAGTTATATCAATTTCAAATAGAACACGACTACGCTGCTTCTCAACATAGAATAAATGTTGATTATGGTGATATAGTAACTCCTAGTTTTAATACCTTTAATATAAGAGCTTCCAGAAACATTCGTATAAAATCAATAGTACTACAAATCTCCTTAGCCTGCGAAAATATATTAGATGCTAATTACAGAGAGCATTTGGATATTGGAAATGTACCAAGGTTTGGGCGAAATTTTTTAATAAATCTTAATGTTATTTTCTAACTAAAATTTATGAATTTATAATTCAACTAATTTTTTTCTTTGTGAGTAAACCATTAAAATAGCCCCAAAAAGTAACAGTAACGAAATTCCAAATAAGGTTTCATTTACATATTTCACCACAATATAACTAAACCCTGCGATGCCTTGAATGGCTAGAACTAACTCATTTAAGAAGATGCCGATCACAAATATACTTAAGGCAACTTGCATTAATTTATTTACTGAAATTAATTTAAAAGTGCATATGTAGGTTAAAATAAACACCGATATCACTGCCAATAATACTAAATGTAAATAGGCTATAACAACTGGTCTAAATCCAAAAGCGAGCGTACTTACGGCAGGTATTGTTGAACCGAGTTGTAATAATAGTTTAATTGAAAATGCAATTGCAACAAATAAAAGCAAGTACTTTGAAAATTTATTAAAACTAATTCCACCAGTCAGCGCAACTTTAATTGCCATCAAAACCTTAAACCAAGCTACTACTTGTATTAAAGCTGCTACGGCAACAACAATGTATAACCACAGTGTAAGTTTAGCCCAAAGTATTGATAGAAAATAAGCTGGTATAAAGGATATATAAAATAATTTAAAAAATAATTTATCATATTTAAACAGTGGAAAAAGCATTTCACTCTTGCTAAAAAATAAGCCCAAACAAGTAAAAATAAAAAAACCATTATACTGAAAGTGTAAATAGAAATAGATAGATGCTAAATACCAATTTTCATTGAAGTTCCTTGAAATCATCATATATGCGAGGTAAAAGGTTCCTAGAGAAGAAATGATATTGAATAGAAGAGCAGCTTTAAACCAAGGCTTTGCAGGATCACTATCATCTATTTTTGTTAAATCTTTGAAATAATAATACGCAAAAACACATGCGATTATTATAGTCATTGTTGATAAAATAATAGACAATGGTCCATAGCCTTGATAGAAAAAGGAAATCAACATACCATAAGAGCAAAATATATTGGCGATAATGATTCGGTTATAAATTTTAGTATTTAATAAAGGAAGTTTGTTTTGAATAAAGTTGATCATCAAAATATATAAGGCATGTGCAATCCAACCAGCAAAAGCAAAATGCGAATGTGCATTCTGTATATTTTTTTGACTAAAATAAGGGAAATCAAACCCAATTTTATACCGCATTAAAACACCAAGGCTAGCTTCTATAAGTAGATTAATTAAAGATAGTTTTAACCAGAATTTTACATTAAAGGACATAATCAATATATTAAT
>JAYVIS010000324.1:0-3089 GCA_043769975.1 Bacteroidota bacterium | reverse complement strand
TGGTTATAAATGTCATATGTGCCAGTAAAAATAGGGATTGGTGTGCCATTAGGATTCTCATCTGTTATATTATATAAAGATTTATTCTGTAAATATACAGTTCCACCAACACAAACATCATTGCTTGACCACGAACCTACTGAGCCTGTTGAATTAGTAAATCCCCATAACATTTGGAAATGTGCAAATTGTGCAAAAGCACCAATAGGACTAAGAGATAATAATATAGCACACGCTATAACCCTAATTTTCATTTTTTTCATTTTTTCATTTTTTTCATTTACCTACTCTATTTAAAGCTTTTCGGCTACCGCATATGTAAATGTAAATAGTTAAGATGTTATAATATTGCAGAATGTAACTAAGTAAATGTTTTGTGAAACAAAAATAAAGTGCTGTAACAATCGGTACGTTATTTGAAATTAAAGGTAGATTAAGCGGTACTAGAATTCAAAAAATAAGTTTTTTCTCGTTTTAATAATAGGTTTTATTAAAATATTTAATGCTTTGGTTTTAATATTTGATTACCAAAATATGAGTCGTAAATTTTTTTTAATTCAGAATTGTCATAACGGAGTTATGATTTGCATCTAAGTTTTCGATCTATAAAATAATTAGCAACACTATTAAAAGTCTAAAAATATTTATTATTACATAAAATGTAATATATAAGCATACTAATATAAAACTAACTAAATAGTGCGTTATCTAGATAGTAGTTATGTTTAATGAATTTTTTAATTAAACTAATAATTAATTAATTTCAATAATTTTTCTTTAAACCGTTCTTTCGGTAAAAAGTTAATTTCTAAATCAGCATTCATTGGTACAGGCGTATCCAAACTTCCTTCGCGCATTACTGGCGCATCTAAATATTCAAAACAGTGTTCGGTTATTAACGCACTTAACTCGCCACCAATACCACCAGTTAAAGTGTCTTCATGCAATATAAATGCACGCCCTGTTTTTTTAACTGAGGTGTAAATTGCTTCAGTATCAAGTGGTGCTAACGTTCTTAAGTCAATTAAGTCTGCACTTATTTCAGGATGTGCTTCTAATAATTCAATTGCCCAATGTACACCTAAACCATAGGTTACAATGGTTACGGATTTTCCTTCTTTTACTAATCTTGCTTTTCCAAAAGGAATAGTGTAATATTCATCTAAAATATCTTCGTTAATACTTCTGTATAAACCTTTATGTTCAAAAAACATAACAGGGTTTGGATCTTCGAAAGATGCTAATAATAACCCTTTTGCATCACTTGGAAATGCAGGATATGCAATTTTTAAACCTGGAGTTTTAAAAAACCATGCTTCGTTGCTTTGACTGTGAAAAGGACCAGCGGCAACACCAGCACCAGTTGGCATTCGCACAACCACATCAGCATTTTGGCCCCAACGGTAATGTGATTTTGCAAGATTATTAATAATTTGAGTCATTCCTTCTGTTACAAAATCAGCAAATTGCATTTCAACCATTGCTTTATGTTTATTGATTGATAAACCAAAACCAGTTCCTAAAATAGCAGATTCACACAAGGGTGTGTTTCGTACTCTTCCTTTTCCAAACTCTTCAACAAAACCTTCTGTAATTTTAAATACACCACCATAATCGGCAATATCTTGTCCCATTAAAACTAGGTTAGTGTGTTTACGCATGGCTAAACGCATACCGTCACTTATCGCATCAATTAAACGTTTGTTTGTTTTTGTACCATTACTATTAGATGTATCTTCAATAATACAAGGCATATACATTTCTGCCAATTCTTTATTAGTATCAGGAGGCGGTAATTTTTCTGCTCCAGATTGCTCTAAGCCTGATTCTATATCATGTTTAATTTCTGCACGAAGCGTCTCAATCATTGCTTCTGTTAAAACACCTTCATCTAATAAAAACTTTTCAAACGTATTAACAGGATCTTTTCTTCCCCAAATATCAAACATTTCTTTAGGAACATATTTTGTACCAGAAGCTTCTTCGTGTCCACGCATACGGAATGTAACACATTCTAATAAAACAGGACGAGGATTTTCACGAATCGATTCCGCCAAATTTTTTATGGTTTCATAAACTTTCAATACATTATTTCCATCAATTGAAATCCCCTCAATACCATAACCAATTGCTTTATCTGCAAACGACTTACATTTAAATTGTTCGTTGCTTGGTGTAGATAAACCATAACCATTATTTTCAATAATAAAAATTACAGGTAAATCCCAAACAGCTGCAGTATTGATACTTTCATGAAAATCACCTTCGCTTGCGCCACCATCGCCACTAAAAACAACAGTCACTTTTTTATCTTCACGTAATTTATTTCCTAAGGCAATGCCATCAGCAACGCCTAGTTGCGGACCTAAATGCGATATCATTCCAACAATATGATATTCTTGAGTTCCAAAATGAAAACTGCGATCACGGCCTTGTGTAAAACCACTTGGCTTACCTGTAAATTGCGAAAACAATCTATGCATAGGAATTCCGCGTGTTGTAAACACACCTAAGTTACGATGCATTGGCAAAATAAATTCATCTTTATTTAATGCTGAAGCAACACCAACCGAAATAGCTTCTTGTCCAATCCCACTAAACCACTTTGAAATTCGCCCTTGACGTAATAAGAGAAGCATTTTTTCTTCAATCATACGAGGTGTTAAAATGTTTTTATATAGCGTTAAAAGCGTATCATCTTTTTGTTTTCTTCTATCAAACTTAATTGGAGTTTCAGCTGTAATCATTTGTAATAAATTTTGTAGCGAAAATAGGTATTTTAGATTATTTTTGGCGATAAATAATGAATAAATTACAACAAATAATTAATAATAAATGGTTTCCTTTTGTTTTTGTATTTATTGCAATTGGTATTAGCGTTTTTCAGCATTTTAGAATTTTTAATTTGGATTTTATTGGGGTTCACACTTGGAGGCAAACCCAAACCCAAACAGTAATTTTAAACTTTGCTTATGAAGACTTTAACATTCTTAATCCAAGGCTAAATGATTTAACTTATAACAATGGTATTTATCGTATGGAATTTCCAATAATGCAATGGTTAATTGCATGTTTATATAAAATTTTTG
>JAYVIS010000323.1:0-2564 GCA_043769975.1 Bacteroidota bacterium | reverse complement strand
TTTATACATTCACAGAAGTATATCAATCAATCATTTTTCTTATTGCCTTATATGCCTGGATAAATACTCGATTCATAGTTAAAAAATCAATTAAGATTCAAGTTTTAAATGATACAGTCGCTTTTTTATTGTTCCTTCAAAGTTTCTTGTGTCATCCAATTTCTTTATTCCCAGCCTTATTTATTGTTGGTTATCATATTGTTTATCATAATCAATTTAAAAAAATCGACATTCTCATTTTAATGCCTTTGTTTTTATTGGTGGCTTTTTTTAAGTACACATATACAGAAGCATCATCCTATGAGGGTGGATTTTTAAAAAATTTGGTAAATAGTCCTTCTTTGCTTTTAAATCTCTTTGGTTATTTTTCTGCAAAATATTTTATAAAGCGCATTCTATTTGATATATACCTTGTTCCTTTGGTTCTTATCATAATTTTGAACATCCATTATTTGATTCAAAAGAAATACAAATTGCTAGTTTTTGTAACTGGAAGCTTTTTATTATTTTGGGCAATTTCGGTTCTTACTTTTTACGAAGGTGGCGATGATATTGCGATGGAAAGAGCTTTTGCCACAATCGCAATTTTTGCAGTTATTCCGTTTGGAAAGGAAGTTATTTTAATAAATGAAAAATTCAAATTCGTAAAAGCTTTGACTTTTATTGGAATTATTGGTTTGGGATTTTTTGCAATTCATAAGGCTGGTGATATTTATAAAACAAGAATTTCATATATTGGTGCTTTGATAAATAGCACAAAATCAGAAAGTAATGTTAAGTTTCTTGCAGTGCAGAATGAATTAAGTGATATAATTCGCATTCCGTGGGCATTTGGAGTTGAAAGTTTGATGCTATCAGCTATTGAAACTCCGAATGATCAGCGAACCATATATTTGACAGCTACCCAAAATGATTTTTCAAGTATTGACATAAATATTGAAGATCGGTTATTTGTTGTTCCATTTTGGCTTGAATGGACTTATTCAAACTTAAATAAAAAGTATTTCAATCTAAAACCTTGTTCATATAAATGGCTATCTAACAATGATTTTCAGGAAAATAGAAACCCAAGGTTAATAAAAGATTTTGATTTTAATAAGGTTGAAGGTTCTGTGGAATTATCAGGTAATTTAACAGATTCTTTGCAGATTGGTAAAAAAGCCTATTTCTTGGAAAATGATGAAGAGTTTGGATTAACGTTTGAATCGGAAATTGGTACTATAGCCAATGAAAATCACCCAATCCTATTAGTTAATTTAAATCTTTTGTCACCAACAAAGTTGAAAAAAGATGAATTATTTTTAGTAGCATCTCTAAAAAATAGCAATCAATTCATTTATTTAAAAACTTTCGATTTATCTGAAAATAATATTCCAAATAAATGGTTATCAGTATCATATAAGGTTGATCCAATATTTATAGATTCAAAAGATATTTTTAAAATTTATATTTGGAATCCAAGTCATAAAACTTGTTATGTTAATAAAATGACGATTGATATTTATAAATAAAACCGAATCAAATTACTCAATTTTATGGTGAAAACGGATGTTATAACCCAAACCAATAATTATTTAAGCTTTGTTAAGAAAATAAAACAAATTCCATCGTTGTATTTGATATTGGGGATTTTTGGTTTTATCCTCACAATAATTGTATTCACTAACCACTATTTTTTTCGCACATTTGCATACGATTATGCAGCATATAATTTTGCATTTTACGATTACTCCCATTTTCGAATAAGCCCAAATCCGCTTTATTGGATAGAAAATATGTCCTTTCTTCAAGATCATTTATCTTATCTGTTTTTCCTTTTAATTCCTTTATATTGGATATTGACTCCAATATTTGGAACCTATACTCTTTTAATCATTCAAAATGGATTTATTCTTTGGGGTGGATGGGCTGTTTTTAAACTTTTAGAATTAAAAACGAACAACCGTTTTTTAAGTAATTGTGCTTTGCTGCTGTATTTTTTAACTTTTGGGCGGTTTAGTTCTTTTGTAACGGATGTTAATCTTGTGATAATGCTTGCTAGCATGGTTCCTGTTTATTTGTACTTTTTTGAAAAGCGTAATTTTATTGCTGCATTTATCTTTTTAATAATAATTCTTACAGGACGTGAGAATATGCCTATCTGGTTCTTTTTCATACTATTGGTTCAAATAATTTGGCATAAAAAAGATTGGAAAGCTATCCGTTGGGCACTATTTTTTCTAGTAGTTTGTGTGGTATACTTTTTTGTTGCGTTCTACTTTCTAATTCCTTTTGTTGAAAACGATGCTCATCCTTATAGTTTGTTTAATTATTCAGCACTTGGAAATAATCCGCTTGAGGCAGCCATTTATTTAATAAGCCATCCTTGGCAGTCGTTGAAGCTTTTATTTGTAAATCATACTGGCAATCCCGAGTTTAATGGTGTTAAGCTTGAATTTTATTATGTTTATTTTATTTCAGGGGGTTTTATTTTACTTTATAGGCCGTATTATCTTTTATTTTTTATCCCTATAATTATGCAAAAAATGTATAACGATGGGGAAGTTCGGTGGGGTATCGATACC
>JAYVIS010000322.1:0-2980 GCA_043769975.1 Bacteroidota bacterium | reverse complement strand
GCAATGTTGTAATTATTGCTTTTGCACGCAGTATCCCAGCCTTAATTAAAATTTCATCTTGTGTTCCGTCACCAGAAACAACTAAATCGCTATGTTTATGATTTAAAGTGGCAGTCAATTTTTGGTCATTTTCTATGACAACAAAACGCTGGTTATGTTTTTTTAAAACTTGTGCTGCCTGCCTTCCATTACGGCCATAACCACAAATAATAATATGGTCTGATAGTTTATCTATTGATGAGTTCAATTTTCGGTTTTTATAAAAGTCGTTAAATTCTCCATCAAAAACAAATTTTGTTATTGATGAAACGGCATACGCAAATGTACCAAAACTTGTTATAATAAGGAAAGCCGTAAAAATTTTCCCAGCATCACTTAATGGTTGCACTTCTCCATAACCAACTGTAGCAACAGTAATGATAGTCATGTAAAACGCGTCAAACCAAGTGTAATTATCAATTAAAACATAACCAATTGTGCCAATTAACCATAATGTTAGCATTATAATTAAGGGGGTAAAAAAACGATAATATGATTTTATAACGGAAAGCATCTAGTCCGAAATTAAGATTAAAAAATCAAGATTGAAAATAAAAAAATAAATTAAGGAATAATTATTTAAATATCCCACACACTTTTTCGACGTGATTGTTTTATCTTAAAACTATTTTTATGTTCAAGAATAAAAGCCATTATAAAATAAATTATAATGGGTGAACCAAACGTGAAAAATGATAAATAAATAAAATACATGCGAATATTAGTAGTGCGAATGCCTAATTTCTTCCCCCACCATTCGCATACACCAAATGCTTGTTGCTCGAACCAATATATTATTTTTTCTACCATAAAAACAAAAGTAATAATTCTAATTTTAAAAAAAGCGTTTAAACAACAGTTTTGAGCAAAAACTCTGCCACGTTACAGCGAAGGCAGGCTTTGGCTGAGCAAAATGAATCAAACAATTGAATTAATGCTTGAGATTCAAGAGCATTTTCAGGTTTTATGCCAAGCTTTATATACTCTTTTGTTTTCGTGTTTATCTCAGGTGCAATTTCTGATAATAAATCAAACGCATAATCCTGGAGTTCATTTATTGAATTTTGTTTTGAAACAAAAAACAAAAAAGGAACAATTGTATTTATAACAATACTTTCAAAGGCAGTATTTCCAAGCTTCTTAGAACTTTCAGTTACAGCAACATCAAATTTAAAATGTGATTTAAAATAGGTATTTGTTTCAACATCAAAAAAAGTTCTTAATTCATTTAATGATGGCTTACTTTCAATAAAATGATAAAGTGATTGTTGTTTACTTATCAAACTCACTAATTGAGAAATTCGTATCGTTGGAAAATTAACAGGCCTAGTTTTTGAAAATTTCCATATTTCTTTTTTTAAAGGAATAAACTGATGTTTATGTTTTAAAAATTCGAATTCGTTTTGCAATTGTTTAGGATATTTATCCTCAAACAATTCATCCAAAAATCCAGCATTACCAAACAACATTGCTTCCAGTTGAATAGGATTATCCGCATATTTCCTTAACACATTATAAGGTGTTGATTTGGCAAGTAATTCGAAAGCGTCGTTGTTTATTTTAAAACCAAAATTACGACACAATAAAATATAAAGCGTTTCCTCAAAATTAGTATTAACAGAATGGAAAATAGATGAAATGTATTTTGTTTTATCTTCTAATCGCGTTATAGCTAATCGATCTAACCATGATTTCCAAATTATCGGCTCAACTATTGCTATTGATTTTCCACAAGCTATTTTTTGTTTTGAAGAATCAATGATTTGATATTGTTGCAATAAAGCTGGCTTTATATAATTCTTTAATTCCAACACGGATACATTGTAGGATAGGTTTTGAGGAAGTTCAACATCATGTTCGTAAACTACATGTAGTACCAAATTATCATACGCCCTATTAACTTGGTGATTATGTTTTAACCAATCTGAAGTTTTTATATGCACTTCTAAATTACCAACTAATACTATTCCGTTAATTTCAATTTTTGAATTAAAGAAATCTGGTCCTGAATCTTGATTGTGCTCTCCAATTGAAATAACTTTAATGATTTCACCTTTTGAACCAATAAAATCAATTGTTCCTATTAATTTGTATTTCCAAATAGTATGTAATAAGTCTTCGTTCATTTATGAAAATAAACTTACAATAATTAATTTGAAATTTAATGAATTAAATTTTAAGCTTTTGCCCTAAACGTAAAGGCTTATTTTGCTTAATACCATTCTTTTTGCAGATGGCTTTTATTGTTGTATGATTACGTTGAGCAATTCTACCTAATGTATCACCATTCTTCACTTTATAAACTTTACCGTATTTAGATTTAGAACCAGTAACTCTTGTTAAGTTCAAATCTTTTTTCTGACGAGAATGTAATGCTCTTAAATCATATTTTGTTTCAACGTCAGCTTTTGTAATTAAAACAGTATTATTTTTTAAAATCCCTTTTTGAAAATCTACAAAATCTTCAGCATCAACAGCTTGTCCTAAATAACGCATCTCAAAATGTAAATGAGACCCAAAAGAGTGACCTGTATTTCCACCTAAACCAATTATTTGTCCAGCCTCAACAGTTTGTCCAGCCTCAACTAATATTTTTGATAAGTGAGCATAAACAGTTTCTAGTCCGTTTTTATGTCTAATAATAACTACATTACCATAGCTTCTATTTAGTTTAGCAATACGAACCATCCCGTCAAAAGCAGAACCAACAGTATCACCAGTTTCTAAATCAATATCAGTTCCGTAATGAGGGCGTTTTTTTCTCCAACCAAATTCAGAAGTAACATTTCCATTAAAAGGAAGTTTAAATCCACAGTCAGTTGGTTCTGTAAATACGATTGAAGCAGAATCCTTTTTAAAACATTGAGCGAATGAATAAGGGTGAATAGTTGCGGTATCCCAACTTGCATAAAGGTCATTAGAAGGAAAAGCTAATAAAGAA
>JAYVIS010000321.1:0-5600 GCA_043769975.1 Bacteroidota bacterium | reverse complement strand
TGTATCGCCAGATTTTACAAATTCGGTTTCATTACTATAAATAATTTCAACAGCTTTTGAACCTAATAAATCCGAACTTACCGATTTAGCAATGGAATGTTTGGGAATGTTTACTTCCTCACTTAATAAAAACTTAACTAAAACAGCATACTCGCCATTAGATTGTTTGAATAAAGAGATTTTGTTGATTTGCCCTACTTTAAAGCCGTTGATTAGCATTGGGTTTGCTTCAATTAACCCATCAATTTTTGGATATACAGCATATAACTCAAATTTGTGGCTAAATAAATCCCTTCCTTTCAGGAAATTAAACCCCCAAATAAAAAGACCGATTGAGGCAGTTACAACAATACCTATTTTAAATTCTTTGGTAATTTTCATAATAATTTTGAAGCTCTAAGATACTGATTTTTTCTATAAAATAAAGCGTCTAATCTTTCTTTTCTTTATCAAATTTTCCAGTTTTCTTATTATATCCAAATGGGCAATGTTTACAGCCGTTTTTGCAACAATACCCTCTTTTTAAGTGGTATTTTTCAGTATAAATTATGTAACCTTCTGGGCTTAAGTAAAACTCACTTGGGTCTAATTCTTTTTTAAACATTATTTAAATTTATTAATTAATTTTGGTAAATGAAGAAATTACTGTTTTTTGCGTTTTTAGTGGTATCCATTAGTAGTATTAAATCGCAAACTGATTCATTAAAAAAGAAAATTTTATCGATTATTCAGTTAAATATTGATACGAATGTTTTGTTCCAACACAAGAAACTAGAAAATAGTGACATTATAACTCAACCTAAATTAGAAATAGGGGCTTATTTGAGCACTTATTATGCATTGTATACTGAAGACGAACAGATTAATTTTGTTAAACATCCCACAATGGCTCCTCGAAACAATCAGTTCGGATTAAACATGGCCATGATTTCGTTAGCATATAAATCTACAAAATTACGAAGCAACATTACTTTTCATTATGGTGATATTGCAGAAAGTACTTGGCCTTCAAAATATAATTTAATACAAGAGGCAAACGCGGGTGTTCAGTTAATAAAAAAATTATGGTTAGATGTTGGGGTATTTAGATCTCATATTGGATTAGAAAGTACACAACCTCGCGAAAATGTAACTTCAAGTATGAGTTTAGCTAATGTTTATGAACCTTATTATTTTTCGGGAGCAAAATTAACTTATAATGTAAATACAAAACTAAGCTTGCAAGTAAATGCATTTAATAGTTTTTCTTCAATTATTGAAACTAATAAAAACAAACTGATTGGAGCAAGTATTGTGTACAGTCCTAATGAGGCTTTAACTTTTACTTATAATTTTATTACGGGTGACGATACTCCAGATAGTTCTAAAATTAAACACCAACGGTATTATCATAATCTATATTTAACATATCAAAAAAAGAAATTATCGCTGGGCGCCGAATTTAATTTTGGGATTCAGGAATATTCAAAAATAATTGACACATATACTTTATCTACAGCTTATATGAATAGTAGTTTAGTAGTTGTGAAGCATCAAACATTTGAACAATTTGGTTTTTATGGAAGAGGAGAATGGTTTAGTGACATTGATGAGATGATTAGTGCTGGCACAAAAATGGGCAAATACACTTGGGGAGCAACTATCGGGATAGAATACAAACCAGTAAAGAATATTGCAATTAGTATGGAAGGGCGTTACTTAAAATCAGATAAGCCAAATTTCATATATAATAACTCTTTAAATGATAATAGAATTGAAGGTATATTTTGTTTAGACGTTTGGTTTTAAAATTTATTTTTTGATAGAGTATAAACCCATAATCAATACAATAAATTACAACGGATGCAATATTTCGGTATTGCGTTTAGATTTAATTCATCCTGAAATATCAGGCAATAAATGGTTTAAATTAAAATATAATTTACAGCAAGCTAAAGCCGAAAAAAAAGATTGCATTATCACTTTTGGCGGCGCGTATTCTAATCACATTGCAGCTACTGCGTTTGCTTGCAAATTAGAAGGCATTAAGTGTATTGGGATTATTAGGGGCGAAGAAATTACCGAAGACAATGAAACAATTTCTCTAGCCAAAAAAAATGGAATGGAAATCGTAGCAGTTAGTAGGGAAGATTACAAACTTAAACGAACAGAAGATTATTTGAAAGCCTTAGCAATTAAATATCCCAATAGTTATGTTATTCCTGAAGGGGGTGATAATGCGTTGGGTGAAAAAGGCTGCGAGGAAATATTAAACAAAGATGCCAATATTTATACTAAAATATTTTGTGCCTGTGGTACTCAAACAACTTTTAACGGCATAGCGAATTCATTACAAAATAATCAAGAATTAGTTGGAGTTAATGTTTTGAAGTTTGAATCCAAATCAGATAAAAAGAATTCAGTTGTTCTAAATAATTATCATTTTGGAGGTTATGCAAAGCATACCAAAGAGTTGTTAAGTTTTAAACAATTATTTGAAGAAAAATATGCTATACCGTTAGATTACGTGTATACTTCAAAATTAGTTTACGCCGTTTTTGATTTGATTGATAAAAAGGAATTGGTAGAAGATGATAAAATTTTAATCATTCATTCTGGCGGTTTGCAAGGGAATTTAGGTTACGGAAAACGTTATAATCTAAATCCTATTCGCCAAGTTACCGATCCACTTGGATAAACCTGATTAGCTTCATATCCGGGATAAGTAGCATATTTTTCAGAAAGTTTAAAAAATCCAACTCCTATGGAAAGAGTATTTGTGAATTTTTTTCCACTACTTTTCATAATTCCGTTTTGTAATTGAAATGATAAATATTCAATCCCCCCAAAAGTCATAGCGGTTCCATATCTAAATCGTGGGCCAAAAAAATATTTTAGTTGAGGTTTTAAATCGTGATAATAATTTAAATCAATTCCGCTTATTATTCCTACACCACTTTGGGTTGGTCGTGATCCAGAATTAGATGTGGTATTGGAGGTTGTTCCAGTTGATGATGCACTTGGAGTTGATATGGCATTTAATACACTAAGCATATCATAAGTTAAGCTAACTGGAACAGTAATACCCATACTTTTGTTTGCAAATAGTCGTTCGTAGGAAACGGTTAATCTACCAGCAATAATTTGAACAGGGTAAAAGCCTAAAATCCCATTTGGTAATTGTTGCTCTTTTTCTTGCCATTCCTTCATTTTACGTTGCTTTCGTTGCTCACGAGTTTCCACTGGTAAATCAGAACTTACCGTTAATTTGTTTTCTGAAGAACCGAAAATGTAAATTTGACCAGTTTTAAATTCTGCTATTAATACTTCATTTTTTGAAACTGTATTTGAAAGGGCATTTACTGTGGTGTCTTTGTAGGTAATGGTGTTTTCTGAAATAGCCGCAATTTTACAAATTATAGAAGTTCCATTTTTGAAAAAAAGTTTATCTTGAGAATAGAGAATACTACTCATTAATATAAGGCAGGTAATAAAGAGATATTTTTTTATCAGAGTCATTTATTAAAATCGGTATCCAAAACAGTAGCCTAAATAAACCTTTGGGTAATGTGTATAGTTATTTGTATAACCTCTTGAGTTTACAGTCTCTAAAGTTGTTGAGTTTATTGGCACTCCAATTGATCCAAATAGTTTGAAATTGAAAAAAGGTGTTATTCTGTATACCCATCCATTAGTAAGCATGAGCGCTATTTGGTAGCCAGAAGCTGGCGCATATTTTTTTTGATTATTAGTTGTGTCAACTACGTCTTTGTAATTATACGACATGTATTTTCCTAAAAACCCAACAAAATATTGAACTCTTTTTGTATTTCGAGGCATGAAATTAATTCCTAATCCAGCATCATAATTTTTTTTGGCATTATCTTTTGTGTCGGCAATAAATTGGTTTAATCCACCCATTCGTGAGTTAAAATTATAACCTCCTAAAAAGGAAATCGACATTTTACTATTGAAAAGTTCTCTATCATACATAAGTGTAATGTCTCCATTGGCAAGCGCTAATGCATTAATGGATAGTAAATTACTATTCATATAGTATAAGTTTGGCAGATTATTTTTTTTGTCGTTAGTGTTTTTCGTGGTGGTATTTAGAGCTGTTTCTTTTTTTGGCTCAATAGGCATTGGGTTTTTGTTTAATACCTCAGAAACACCATTTGAAAATTGAATTAAAACAAGCTCTGATTTAGAAACAACATAGGTAGGCCCATCCAAATTGGTGAAATCTTTATATTTAATATCAGTACTATTGATTTCAGTAACTTTAACTGCAAGTTTACTTCCATTAGACAAATACAAAATATCTTGAGCTTCAGAAGAAAAACTTAGAGCAATAAAAAATATGATGAATAGTGTTGTTTTCATTTAATAACATCTAAAAATAAGCATATTTTGTTGATATAAAAAAAGTCTTTTACTATATTTACTGAAATTTAAAGGCAGTTTACTTATGATTGAAAGAATAAAAGATACTATAAAAGAGGTTGCCTTTAAGCGTGTAAATGATACTGATGAACTTTTTAAGTCGGGTATTTTGACTTCCATTTTGGTGGTTGATTTAGCAACAAGTTTGGAAGACGAATTTTCTATTTCAATTCCTTTTACAGATATTACCTTAGAAAATTTTAGTACACCATTATTAATCAAGACATACATAGAAAGTAAACTTTCGTAATGCTTTTTAAAAAAATAGGTTTTTTTCATTTATTACCATTGACAATTTCAATTGTAATTGCACTTATTTGTAATCATGTTTTTCATTTTCCGATCAAGGATATTCCATATACATTTTCAATTGAAACTTCAAAATCGACTAAGCACATTGAAAGATTTTTTACCAATGATTTAACAAATCAAATTGCCTTATCGTATAATTTAAAGCGACGGGTTCCAGTATTGTTCGGATCTTCCGAACTGACATCAGTTCATTTAAATGGTTTAGCTTTTAATTTTTTTAATAATGAGCCCAATGAAAAACTAATTGGTATCGGAACAGCAGGGTTTCAAAATTTTGCTATCCTAAGTGTTTTAGCAGCAAATAAACCTTTGATAAAAGATGCAAAACTTGCCATTATTTTATCACCCGGATGGTTTGAAAAACAATATTGTAGTGGCACTAAAGTAAGTCGTTTTTTAGATTATTGCCCGCCAAATTATATGTACCAAATAAGTCAAGACACTTCCATTGATGAACAGACCAGCAGATATATTCGAAGTTATTTATACAAAAATTACGATAAAATTAGTAAGCCTGACGCTGCCATCAGGTTTATGAGTAAAAAAAATTCTGTATTATTTCATGATATTTTTAATTTTCCATTTCTTTCTTTGGATAAAAAAGAATTAGAATTTCAAAAGCAACATGATCCCTATTTAATTTCGCAACATGTCCTTTTAACGAGCTTCTCTAACAATAAAACACAACCGTTTTATTTTAAAAGCCAATCTATAAATTGGGATTCTCTTAATGAAATGGCATTGACTGATTTTAAAAAAATGAGTAATAATAACGACTTAGGAATAAGTAATGAATATTATGATTCTTGGATAAAAGGAAAACCAAAAAAGGTATTATATGGTGTTGATAAATCGAGCAACACGGA
>JAYVIS010000320.1:0-2208 GCA_043769975.1 Bacteroidota bacterium | reverse complement strand
CTCCTTTTTAGAAAATAATTAAAAAATTTTCACAAAGGTATTAATAAAAGGATTCGAATAATGTTGAATAAGGATGTTATTAAACATTGTTTTTTAACAGTTTTTAACTATTGTTGACCTCAAGTTACTTCTTGTGATGTTTATTTAAAATTACAATTCATGCTTGTAGAAATGCAAAATTCGTCCATGCCTTGCAAAAGCCATACATCATAACTGGTTCATGATTAAAGCATGAAGAGTATAAAAAACACGATATTATTTGCATTCAGTATTCTGGAGTTAATTCTGGAGTTAATTCTGGGAATATTGAAATTATTGATTTGTTATTATAGAAATAATAAGCATTGATTGTAAGAGGCTGGCTAAAAAAGTGTTTTCTGGAAGTTGAATCTGCATGAAATATTATTGATAATCAATAACTTATATATTTTAAAAAGCATTTTTTTCCATCACCTTGAGGTGTTTATATATCCCCGTTTGATTTATCATGAATTTTTCAAAATGAGAATTAGATGAAAATTTCTGTTAAAATGATATGTAAGCATTGTGTTTAAAACTTCCATGCTCGTTGCTTTGAACATAACCAAGTTGATTAGTAAGTAAAATGGAATTTCCAATATATACAGGTTTTTGATTGTAATGGCTGTGTCCGTATATCCAAAAATTAGCGTTGCAGTTTTCAATATAATCGGTTAAATCTATGCAAAATGCTTCGTTGATTGAACTTTTTTTATGAACAGAAGAACAACATAGGTTTGAAGGCAAATGATGGGTTACAACAATAGTTTTTTCATGCTTGTTTTTTAAGGACTGTTGAATAAAGTCGAACCCTTCAGCGTGTAATCGATTATATTCTGATGTTTTTAATTTTTTTTTATTGCTTAAAATGTTAGCAAAATCCGAAACGTTTTGTTCAATATTCTTTTCGTTTAAATTACTGATTGCTGTCCATAAAGTGCTAAAAACGAATCGAATATTATCGTATTCCAATTCAATATTGTTCACAATATTAATGTTTTCCCTTAACTTTATATTGTAGGATTTACTAAACTCTGTAATGTCTTTATAATAAAATTCGTGGTTTCCGGGAACCCAGAACACTTGTTTGTAATTATCAGCAATAAAACCAAAAAAGGAATTATTAAAGAATTCATCATGTAATGGAATAATATCACCTGCCAGAATTAAAATATCGCCACTAATTTGTAGGGGCTTATTTTTGATATATCGGCTATTATGTTCAAACTCAAGGTGTAAATCGGAACAATATTGAATTCTCATTGTTGTAAAAATTTCAGATTAAAGAGTTTCTAATTTCCAATGGTTGTGTTTTAGAATATTGTAGATTAGTTTTTGGCCGCCAAGCCGCCAAGTTTAAAAAATGCTTATTAGAGATTCTTAGTGGCGTTGGGACTTCATGGCTAATTTTTTTAAGTTTTCCACAATATTGTTAAAAATAAGCTTTCCAATTATTATTATTTCCTCTCCTATCAATGATTTATTTCGAACAGATAGTGGATAAGTATTTATGCTTTTAACCTAAAATCATTACTGATTTTGTTCTGATACGTCGGAATTTTTGAAAGCACTTTCTTTAGAAACGAAATTTCAATTTCCAACAGGTTTTTTGTATTTAACAAATTTGATAATGGCAAATTATTTTCCAACAAGCTCACCTGATTTTTGAAACGTAATTTCATTAAATAATTGTAAACAAAAATAAGTTCAGCAGCCGTGTTTTCAGCAATAATCCCTTTTGAATTTAGCGAGTTTAGCCTTTCAATTGTGTTCGTGGACGAAATCCTGTTTTGAAGGGAGTAGGTTCTAGCAAACATAATGATATGATTTACACTGCCTTTTAAATCGATTATATCTAGATTTTTGTCTGTAAGGATGTTACCGGAGGATATTTGTTGAACTTTTGTATTGAAAGCGTTAAGAGCAAGATGATACAAAAATATTGATTGCTGTGAGAGCAAGGAATTTACAGTTTTTCTTAAGTCATCGGCAAATCCTTCATCTCCGTATATATTTCTAAAATCAAAGAAAATCATTGCATCCAAAAGGTTTTGAGCTTCAGGAGTTGTTATCCGGTTGGTGAAATACTTCTTCCATGTACTTATTGGTTTGTTCCAAAATGCATTTTTTGCCATTATATTTCCTTTGCAAAACGAATAGCCTACATGGTTTAGTGAATTGCATACTTTT
>JAYVIS010000319.1:0-2233 GCA_043769975.1 Bacteroidota bacterium | reverse complement strand
GGGTTATGACTAAAATCGCAATCCATTTCAAAAATAAAATCGTAATTATTTTTTAAAGCCCATTTAAAACCATGAATGTAAGCAGTACCTAACCCAAGTTTTCCTTTACGTTCTTCAATATGAAGTATGTTTGGATATTCTTTTTGCAGTTCCTTTACTTTAGCGGCAGTACCATCTGGCGAACCATCATCAACAATTAAAACCTCAAATGGACGAGGTAAATCAAAAACCGTTCGAATCATTTTTTCGATGTTTTCAATTTCGTTGTATGTTGGAATTATAACTAAGTTTTTTGTCATTTTATGGTCCGCTAATATACTATTTTGTTATAAAACATAAAGCGATAGTTTTCTTTAAATATTATTATTATAACGTTAAAATTGGTTAAGTGACAAAGTAAAATGCAAAAAAAAACTACCCTTATTATAAGGATAGTTTTTTTTAAAGTATTTAATTTAAAAATTAGTGATTAGCTTGAGCTGTATCGATAGCAGCATCAACATCATGATGCATTTCAGTTGCAGCTTTTTCCATTTCTTCTTTAAATTTATCACCTAAATCGCCACCTGCAGATTGCATTTTGCCAATTCCCATAACTAACATTAAAGTTAAAATAGTAGCAACAGCACCAATTGCTAAACCAGCAATTGCTAAACCTTTTTTACCACCTGTTTTTCCTAATTTCATCATTCCCATTACACATAATCCAGTTCCTGCTAATGATAATACTAACCAGAAAATACCTAATCCGTAACCACCACCCATTATTGCTTGAGCTGCAACTGCAACAGCGATAATGAAATAGAATATTAAAGCTACTAAAGATATAACGAATCCGGCTACTGCCATTCCTTTTCCTTGAGGTGTTGGTGTTGGTGTTGTAGTTGTTGTTGTTGTTGTTGTTTCTTCCATAATTTTTGTTTTAGTTAAGTTTTTAATTGTTAATTATATTATTCTACAAAAAAATGACAATTTTCTTATTTAACCAAGTTTAACAATTTTAGTTATTAACAATAATCGACTAATTGCAAAGGTTAAAAGATTATTAAATGTGTTTCATCTAACTATTAATTAACTTCCAGGCAACATAGTTATCCATTTCTTGGTTAATCTTCAGTTTATTCAACTCAAAATAAGACAATCCGTTTTCCTTTTTGAATAATTTAATTTGATTGATACATTGAGATGATGAAATCGTTAACTCTAAATTTGAATCTTTAAAATAAGTCATCCAATCATTAAAATCATTTTTTAGTGTATAACCATTAACAGCAATAATTTCATCGCCAATACTTAAACCAGCTTTCCAAGCTGGAGAATATGGTGCAATTAAAGATATTTTACGAATTTGTCCAAAATCAATCGTTTTAAAACCAAACAGATTTTCTGATACTTGCAAACTTGGTTTTTTAATAAAATCAATATTCAAGTACTTAAAACATTCCGCTAAAGGAGTTTCATAATCTTCTGTTCCGAAAACGTATTTTTCAAAAAAAGAACTTAACGAAACGCCAGCCATTTTTTCGCAAAGAGAAATTATATCTGTTTCTGTATAACCTTTATTAAGCTTACCGTATTGATTATAAAGAACTTGACAAACATCTTTTAAACCTTTTTTATGATTAGAATGTTTGAAAATTTGGACATCCAACATAAAGGCAATTAAATTTCCTTCATCATAAATGGATGTTTTACGATAAGGAGCACCAGGCACATAACCATCTAACCAAGTATCAAAACTTGAATCACCAACAGATAAATTAAAGCGTCCATAATTATGAAAATGTTTATCTAAGCGTTCTTCAAGTGTTTCAAAATATTGCTCATTTGAAAAAACACCACTTGTTAATAATAATAAATCACCATAATAGGTTGTAAATCCTTCATAAACAAAACCAGTTCGTGCATAGTTTTCTTTTGAAAAATCATAAGGCAACATTTCTTTTGGTCTGATATATTTAATATTCCATGTATGAAATAATTCATGACAAGAAACACCTAAAATGCTTTCGTAAGTAACTCCTGAATTTAAATTATAACCAGGGCCAATAGCGATTACTGTACTTTTTTGATGTTCAACACCATGATAAAATTTAAAAGGCAAAACATGAAACATAAAATGATATTCAGTAACAGGAATACTACCCCAAAAAGCCAATTGGGTTTTTGTAAATTTCGTGAAATCAGTTTTTATTTTATCGAAGTCCGGCTTGCATTCACCATTAAAATGTAA
>JAYVIS010000318.1:0-16115 GCA_043769975.1 Bacteroidota bacterium | reverse complement strand
CTATTGAACTAGTTTCTTTTGATGAAGCAATATCTTTTGGTTTCGAAGGGGCAATAGCCACATCAAAAGAAATCTTTGCAGCTTCAACCGCTGTAAAATAATTGGATACTTTTATTGTTTTCAAATTAGAAACGGTTTGCAATTTTATAATTTGTTTTAATTCAAATTCTGATTTTTTTTCTGGAATTTCAAATGAGTATTTTAAATCAGAATAGCCTTCTGCTTCTACTGAAATTTCATACTTTGTTCCAGAAGTCAAAATCATTAAGTATTGTCCTGTAGAAGGACTTGTTTTATAAACACCGGAAATTTCTCCTGTATTAGAATTATAAACTGTTATATATGCTTCCTTTTTTGGAATAGAATCCAAAGTGGTAAAAAGTCCTTTAACTATTGAAGTTGATAATTCAACATTGGGTAATTTAACCTGTAAATATTCGTAATTATTATTTTTCCTATTTGTACAAAATGAGGCCGTTTGGGCGGATTCATCTGGAATAAACAGAATATCGTCATACGTTGAATTTATAGGGTATCCCATGTTTTGGGGTTTTGACCAACCAGATAAACTATCTTTTCTGGTACATTTAAAAACATCAAAACCACCCATACTATTGTGGCCTTTTGAAGAAAAGAAAAGAGTTTTTCCATCCTTTGATAAATAAGGATAATTTTCATCATAGGGCGTATTAAGTTCAATTCCCATCAATTGACTTGGCCCAAGATTACCATTTGGCATTAATTTATTATAATAAATATCAGTATGATTTTGCTCCTTTTCACCATAACTCACATGAAAGCATTCTTGTGAATTATTACACGACATTAAAAGATTAGTGCTCTTTTTCTTATCAATAGCTGAATAAAAAAATTCAGTTTTAGGTTTCAATCTTTCATTTATTAAATCAGGATTATAGTTTTTTAAAATATTTTCTAATTGAAAAGGCGTTCGTTTTATGAATTCAACATTAACCTGATCGTTCATTAAATTTATTCCATTAATGCAGTTTTTTATATATAAGAGGCCTCCATTGCGCTCAAAATCATAAGGTTTTTCTTTTCCTTTATAAGCTTCAAATGCTTTAATTGCATCTTGAAATAAATATGACATGTGATAAGTTTTTCCAAGATAAAAGTAGACATCAAAAGGTACTTCCTTAGCAGATGAGGCAATTAATAAAGAATTAATAATTTTTGCTTTATTTTTTTCTAACTTAAAAAGGCAAACTCCATAATAGTAATTCATGAAAGGATCGCCTGGATCGTTTTTCAAAATAGTTGAATAAAGTGATAGGGCTGTTTCAAAATCTTTGTTATTAAAAGCTTTAAGAGCCTCTTCTGGCTTTTTCCTTTCTTCTTCTTGCTGCTTTTTAACTAATTCGTCAATGTTAGAGTATGTTTTTCCGTTTTTTTCTAATTGTTTTTTGCGCTCTTCGGCTTGAATGGCGATCGTGTTATCGGAATCCAAAACAGTTGAATCAATGGTGGATCTTAAATAGGAAACATTTTCATTTTCGTCAGCAAAAAAATTGTTAACTAATAATACGGGTTTATTTTTCTCATTTAATTTAATTTTCAACTCTTGTTGGCAAATTTCATAATCAATTTTAAGAGGGACTACAACAATTTCTTCTGTAGTTCCATAACCAGAAACTTCAACCTTAAAATTGTATCTAATATTAGGTGCTAAAATCAATAAATAATTTCCAGTATATGGATTTGTATTGTAAATTCCAACTAACGCATCTGTTGATGAATTATAAACACTTATTCGTGCTTTTTTAATACTTGGACTTCCAATAACCTCTATTTTACCTCTAATCAAAACAAGAGCTGGAAACCTATCACTAGGCGTCATCTTATAAATATCGAATTTATCATCCTCACATGTTCGATTCGAAATAAAATAAATGTAATTTCTTTTTTTTACAGAATTTTGGTCCTCTTTAGTCTCAATTGTTAAGCTGTCCTTTTTTTGTGCAACTAACGTTGAACTAAAGAGAGAGAATAGAACAAATAATATAGGTATTAAAAAAAAATATTTCATTGTAAATTAAGAACCCTAATGTAAAAAAACTTAACTAAAAACACTAATCAAAAGTATAAAATAGTCAATATTACAATATCAGGTTATTGTTATTTAATCTACAAAAAAAATCTAAATTCTACTTTTTAAACCGATTGGGATTTACATCGGGATTAATTGGGGATGAATTTGAAATAAAGTTGGTAAGTTGAGCTGCAAAATAAGGCGCCAGCATAACAGCTTTGGTTCCAAACCCATTAAAAATATACATGTTTTTTTGATTTGGATGCAATCCGACCACTGGCCTTCTATCAATTACTGAAGGCCGTATACCAGCCTCATGATTTACAACTTCAAATGAACAATTTATTATTGATTTCAATTTGTCTTCTAATTCAAGTAAGCCTTTTGGTGTTGGATTATCATTAAGATTATCCCATTGATATGTTGCTCCAACTTTATAAAGTTGATTACCAAGTGGCATAATGAATATTCCTTTGCTTAAAATATCTTTTTCTAAATTAAGATCAGCACATTTTATAATAATAACCTCACCTTTAGCAGGTTTTGTTGGAATCCAATTAAAAAACGGATTTTCGGAAACTAAATGGCCTTCACAAAAAACTACATGCTTTGCAATAATATTTTTATAATTAATACTATCATTTTCATATTTAAACTCAGAGAATAAAAAATCTTCTTCTAAATAATGGAACCGATTAGAAATATATTTTTTTACTTGAAAAAGAAATTCAATAACATTTAAATTACCTGCCCCCTTTACTTTAGAATAATAATTTAGCGATTGATTTTTAGTTAAGCTATAATCCGAAAATATTTCATTTGACAAATATTGATTTTCTGATTCAGATTTTTTTAACCAAAAATCTTGTTCTTGCATTTCAGTAAATGGCTTTATAATCTCTCGTTTAGCAATTAAGCTAGTGCCAAAAAGAGTTTCGCAATACGTATAAAAACTTAATAATTCAGGAATAATTTGATCGGCCATCCAACTTTTTGCCAAACGCTTAAACACAACTGGATTCCAAATACCTGCAGCAACCCTAGAACAAGAAGAAAGTTTACTATTGTCAATAACACAAACTGAAAATCCAGCTTTTATTAAATTCATAGACAAAACACTTCCAGCAATTCCTTGTCCAACAATTAAAAAATCGAATTGTGTTTGATTATTTTTTTGGAGTTGTTCTGCCATATTTTACACCTCTAAATGCACCCGAAAAATAAACAATTAATCTAACACCATAAACTAATTGAACTCTATTGTAATCACAAAAAACCTGGCCACCAAGTCCAACATCATATTTGATTTTATAAACTGCCTCTACACATCCGTAAACACCAAATTCATTATAAACTTTATTTAGAATATTTGACAATCCATAGGTAACAGAATCACTTAATGGGCGTTTAAAATATGAATAGGATGGTCCAACAAAAGCTGATAAATTATAATGCGGAGTTTCTTTTCTTAATCCATATTGCAAATGAAAATTATAATTATTTGCAGCAGTAAAATCAACACCACTCATAAAAGCTCCCATCCTAAAATAGTTATCTTTAATATGAAATGAATAATCTACAGATATGTTTTTTTCATCTTTTGGCCAATGAGAATTATAACCCGCTCCAGGCCCCATACTCAGCCAATTATTATATACTCTATATCTTTTTCCATCAAAAGCAATTTCTTCTTTAGGATCAAACTTTTTTGTTGAATCAGTTTGAGCTTTCAAATAAAAAACAGAAAACGAAAAAAATAATAAAAAAAATCTTAGCATAATTTAAAACGTTGGGATGACAATTATATTATCTAAAAATTAGTTGTAATTATTTTTTTATAGAACAATATTGACTGATGATAATTAATTTCTAAAAATTATTTTGTCATCACCCAAGCATTAGGGAAATTATTTTTCAAAGAATTCAATAATTCATTTGCTTCATTTTTAGTATTAAAACCTCCGCAACTTACAATATGCATCCCTTTTGAGTTTAAACCACTCATTGCTGCAACAATATTTTTCGAATTTAATTCGCTTATCAATTTTGCGGCATTTTTCTCAACTCCAAAACAACCAACCACAACTTGATACGCTGCATTTACATTAACAACACCGAGTTTCGACTTTACCTTAACAACAGAATTTATATTTGATAGATCATTTGAAGTTGCAACCAAAGTAACTCCGTCGTCAACTAATTTAAATACTGCATTTCCATTATTGTCAGCTATTAATTCTTCAGAAACAATTTTATCCAGATAAAATGTTTTATGGTCGTTCTGAGAAAGTTTTGAATATGTTTTAGGAGCGGAATATAATGGATTCATTGAAGAATGCATTATTGGATGCATTGGTTTAGAATTCGCAGCAAATATTAAAAGGGTCATTGTAATAGGAATACCAATAGCAAGTAAAACCATTTGCTTGACAGAATATTTTTTTGATGACTTTTTTTCAATATTAACTTTTCTATCCTCAAAAACTGGTTTTAAAATTCTAGATTCAACAACTGCTTCAATTTCATTGGCAATAACAGGCTCAAATCCAAATGAATCAATTAAAAAATTGACATCTATCTTAGGTTCAAACCTAATTTCATTATCATTATCAATATATAACAAGCCTAGATTCAAAAGTTCGAATCTTTTTTTCGCAAACAATAATGACACAATATATTCCTTATAATTCTCAATTTCAACAATTGCCAAATCATAGTTAACATCAAATCTTTCTGCAAAAGCTGTAATTAATAATCCATCATTATGCTTTAAATTCTTATTAAACAATACTTGTTTAGTAGGTGGTAACAATGAACTGCTGCCTTTTGAGAAATGTGATGAATATAACTGCGCAACAAATCCACCAAAATTTGGCACAATAACACAATCATGCTTATATAAAAGCTCTGAAATTAATTTTGTTATTTCGTTGTATTGTGTCATTTTGAGAGGGTGAATATAGCCTATTTTACCGTCGAATTAAAGTAAATGTACTAAAAATACATCTTTATTTACTAATTTATTAATAACCAAATAATTAACAATTTTTGAAAATAAATCTAAACTTTATTTTACCTTTGCAGACTATGTCCAAAACACCAAATTATATATATCTACTTGTCTTTATTTCAATATTTTTCAGCCAAAATTTATTGGCCCAAAAAACCGAATTGACAGCCAAAGAAGTTATTACTAAAATGTTAAGATCAATTCATGATGCTGAACGATTTAAATATAACCTTAAAATTACTGAACGAGGTAAAAAAGGAATGAATCATTATGAATCCGCTGTAAAACTAAATAGAAGTCCTCGTAAAATTTACTTATATATAAAAGGCATTGAACTATTATGGGTATCTGGATGGAATAATAATAAAGCTTATGTGAAGCCAAATTCATTCCCATTTTTTAATTTAAGCTTAGATCCATTAGGGTCACTTATGAGACAAGATCAGCATCATAATTTAAACGACATGGGATTTGATTATTTTGGTAGTATTGTTGCTTACATGGCAAAAAAAGTCGGAAATAATTTTGACAACTATTTTAAACTTCAAGAACCGGAACGTTACAATAACAGACCTTGTTATAAAATCATTATTGACAATAAAGATTTTGGATATGAAACATACACAGTTGGGGAAAATGAAAGTATAACGTCAATTGCTCGAAAACTTCACATTAGTGAATACATGATTTTAGAAGTTAATCCAAAACTAAATGATTACTTTGATATTTTAAAAGTTGGCCAAAAATTAAAAGTGCCAAATGCTTATGCCAAAGATGTAACATTATATATTGATCAATTATATTTTTTACCTATTGGCGTAAAAGTACTTGACGATAAAGGATTATATGAGCAATATGACTATTTCTTTTTGCAGGTAAATCCGAAAATTGAAGATGCAGAATTTACAAAAACCTTTAAAGGCTATAAATTCTAGAAAATATGGGAGCAATTATTATAACAAAAAATACTGAATTAATGCAAAGGGTTATTGATGAAATAAAAACTTGCTATGATCCAGAAATACCAGTTGATGTTTGGGAATTAGGTTTAATTTACGAACTTGATTTAAATGAAGAAAATCATTTAAAAATAACTATGACGTTAACATCTCCAAATTGTCCAGTTGCCGAAACACTTCCAGCTGAAATTGAAAATAAACTAAAATTATTACCGAACATTAAATCCACTGAATTAAAATTAACTTTTGAACCAACTTGGACAAAAGATATGATGACTGAAGTTGCTCAATTAGAATTAGGCTTTATGTAATTTATAGATTCAATGGAAAACGAAATAATTAACAAGGTTGCAAATAGTGGTTTAATTACCATTGATTTGGAAGAATTTTATCCGAAAGGCGAACGTTTTTTATTTGATATTAAGCCATTATTATTTCACGAATTAATGCTTAAAGAAAAAGATTTTCGAGAATTTTTAAAACAACACGACTGGAATAAATATAAAAATGCATTTGTGGCAATTACATGTTCAAATGAAGCAATTGTTCCAACATGGGCCTATATGCTAATTGCCCTCGAATTGCAAGGAATTGCAAAAAAAGTAGTGTTTGGAAGTTTGGAAACTTTGGAAGCTGTTTTGTTTGACGAAGAATTAAAAAAAATAGATTTCACTTCATTTGCTGATAAACGAATTGTAATAAAAGGTTGCGGTAATTTACCAATATCAACACATGCCTATATTAATTTGACATCTTTACTAAAGCCGTTTGCAAAATCTATCATGTTTGGTGAATCTTGTAGTACTGTCCCATTATTCAAAGCAAAAAAAACATTATAGTTGCAACAATTACGAAGTTTATATTTAGTCGTTCTGTTTATATTAATCGCAATAACTACGCTTACTGGACAAGAAGATGGCGGAAAAAAATTGCGAAATAATCGCAAGAATCCTCATGTAAAAACGCGAATAGGAATTTCACCAATAATTGGAATTTATACTCCAAATAAAAACCACACATCCAAAGCACGACAAAAAATGTCCTTTTGCTTTTCAATAAAAGAAGAGTTTCGTCTAGATAAAAAGAATAAAGATTTTCTAATGATTGGCGCTGAATATATGCTTCATGGAGTAAGTTTCAATTCATATTATTTCTATAGTGATAGTTTAAAACTTTATAATGGAAATATGAATTACAAATACCAATTAACTTTGCATGAAATAGATTTCCCAATTCAATTAAAACATTCATTTCAAAAAGAAACAAATTCAATTTTTTCATCTTATATTTTTGCAGGTTATGTTTACAGATGGGTTGTTGCAAGTAATTTAAAAGTTGAAAATAATGGGACAGAAATTGTTAATCAAGCAGAGAGAATTACGTTTAAATCACCTGCCTTCAACCCAGTAAATAGTTCTTTTTTAACAGCGGGGATTGGCTTTCAAAAAAACACACCATTAAATTATAAAGCTGTTTTTGCCGAATTACAATTCAGATATGGCTTATCCCCTTTTTATTTCAGTGAAAATTTTGCACCAACTAGTCTTTATACTTCAAACCACTTTATTTATTTAACTGTTGGTTTTAAATTTTAATAAAAAAGTCAACTCAAAATGATGAGTTGACTTTTTTATTTTCATTTGTATTTGCTTAATTATCTCAATCTAAACGATACAGGAATATTATATCTAACTTTTACAGGCTTACCATTATTTTTACCTGGCTTTTTCCAATTTGGCATTTTGTTAATTACTCTCAATACTTCTTCATCACAACCATAACCAATTCCTTTTAAAATCTTCACACCTTCAACTTCACCAAGTTGATTAACAACAAATGATACATGCACAGTTCCTTCTCTACCTATTTCCCTAGCTAAAGGTGGGTAAGTAATATTACTTGAAACGTAAACTAAAACTCCATTTGGAATTAAATTAAACTCAGGCATTTCTTCTGCAACTATATGTTCTGTATTATCAACTATATCAACACTTGGAGAAGTCGCCACTAAAGTATTTGAAGTTGTTGCGGTGCCCGTTGTAGATATTCCTGTTGCAGTTGCAGTACCCAAACCATTAATAGGATTATTCAAATTCAAAGAGGTAGTTGTAACTACATTATAGTCGACAATAATTGGGGCGCCGCCTGAAGGAGCTGCAGCAGCTGGTTCGTTTATTACTGGTTGAACTATTTCTGGCTGTTTTGGTTCAACAGTGTATTCAGTAACATATTCTGGCTTTACATCATCTAATAATAATACTCCTTTATCACTTGTACTGTTATTTCTGTTTAAATAAGTAGAAGTTCCAAAAACGCATATTAATATTCCAGCTAAATAAGCTAATGATTTTATTAATGAATCATTGTATGCAGATCTTATTGCGTATGCACCATAACTTTTATTTCTGTTAGCGAAAATTATTTCATTTAACTTTGCTGAATTATTTCCTAAGATTCTCATAATATTATTTTTAAGGGTTAATTTTTCTTTTAAAAGCAACTCTATTTGCAACTAAAGTTATTTGCTGATGTAAAGATATTTTAACTAAAAATAAAAAACCACATCCAATTCAGATGTGGTTAGTTTTTATTTGTAAGTGGTTACTTTTATCTAAGAATTGGATTAACTATTTGAAAAAAAACTGTATTAATTCAAACTATTATTGTTTTATGCAGCTAGCAGAGCAAGTATCATTAGGACTTGAGCCAATTTTAACAATATAATTTAAAGATAGATTTGTTCCATTAGCTGCTAAGGTTCCAGATCCACTTGCAAATCCTAATGAAGAAAGGCTTTGATAAGGAATTGAAACATTATTAACTGAAACAGTTACTCGAGCTTGAGTAACTAAATTATAAAATTTATTTATTATAATTTCAGAAGAATTTGAAGATGATTTACTGATAGAAATTGTATACGAAGAGTTTATGATTTGACTTGTTTCATTACACATCCATGTACCAACATATTTATCCCTATCATCACCTGTTGATGGAGTCGGTTCATTAGTATCAGGTTTACAACTCACTAAATAGAGAGATGAAAATACGAAAAGCAAATAAATTATTTTTTTCATTTATAAATATATTTAATCAAATTTAATCAAAAGATATACCAAATCACATACTCTTTAATGAATTTTGGCTATAATAATCGATTTGTTTTTGAAGTTTCTTCTTAGCGAAAATTGGCGCTAACCTAGAAATGATAGTAATAATAGGCGATGCAAGTAATATTACCGTTGGTAATAATATACCAAATACACGAACTCTTGTTCTTCTTTCTTTACTGCCAGCTTTTCCTTTTTTTGTAATAAAATTAGCATAATGTGGAAATAACAAACTTCCTCTACCTTCCATGATCATTATATTACTTCTAATATTAACAGAATTATTTTTGATTAATTCATGTTGCAATTCATTTAAATTATTTTTCTCTAAATGCGTTTTTAAAAGATTACCATAAATCTTTCCGTTTGCTAAGTCATTCGGATTAACACCATATTTAGGAAACATTCCTAAAAAGTTTTCCTTTTTCCCTTTTAAAATAAACGCAAGTACCGTAACCAAACTAACCAAATTTGCTGACCGATCAACAAACGTGATGTTACCTACTAAATTTGCATTTACAGATAGTAGCATCTTTTTCATTTTTTCTTGAGCACTAATCCACATGTTTCTGCAATTGATTAGTGTAACAACTTGCGTATTATTAAAAATTAATTTGGCCTTTTCACTTTTTAAAAAACTATTTATAGGTATACAAATACTTAAAAACCAAGGCTGATATCCTAAAATAATTAAATCATATTTTATTGAATCATCAATTGAAATTGGCTCCAATTCGCAAGCCACACCTTGAACGGTTTCTGGAAACATATCAAAAAATTCAGTGTATTTCCAAGGGAAAGGGAAAGGAACTTTTGATTTTACTAATAAGTAATGCAATTTATAATCAGCATTATTTATAAATGGAATCAACACGGAGTCAAGCGCTTCTTTTGCTTGTCCTGTTTGGGTATAATAAACTACCAATATATTTTTCATTTGCATTAATTTAAAGATGGATCAAATGAAAAATCGCTAAAGGCTTTAAATCCAGGATTTATTTTATTTAATTCAGTTGCCCACATTTGCTCGGAGTTGGATTTTAATAACTCCTTGTAATTTGCTGGTCTAATAAACCACATTTCTTTTTCCATTTCAACATCTATTTGCCCAGCACTCCAACCACTATAACCGATATAGAATCTGATTTCGTTCGGATTTAACTCATTATTTTCAATCATTTGTGATAATTCGAAAAAATTTCCACCCCAAAAAACCCCTTCAGCAATTTTAATACTATCAGATAATTTCAACCCAATAGTATGAGTATAAAACAATTGATTAGGAGAAACTGGGCCGCCTTCAAACAAAGGGAAATTACCATTTTTTAAATGAGGAAAGATATCTTTAAGCCATAATCCATGGGGTTTATTTAAAACAAAGCCTAAACTACCAGTTGAATTATGCTCAACAGTATATATGATAGTTCGTTTAAAATAATCATCTTGCAAAAAAGGTTTTGCAATTAATATTTCCCCAGGCTTTACCAATCGTTTTATTGCTTTATATTTGTGTAAATTTATAAAAAATGAGCGAAGTAAATCAGCATATTTCTCAACTAAGAGAAGATTTTTTAAAAGGAACATTATCAGAACAAGATGTTAATGCTTTTCCAGATATTCAATTCGAAAATTGGATGCAAAATGCAATTGATTCTAAAGTATTAGAAGTTCCGGCTTGTACTTTAGCAACGGTTTCTTTAGATCAAAAACCAAATTCGAGAATCATTTACCTTCGCGAATTTTTCAGTAATGAGTTTTACTTCTACACAAACTTTAATTCAAAAAAAGGACAAGAAATTGAAGCAAACAATAATGTTTGTTTAACCTTTTTTTGGCCAGAATTAGAGCGTCAAATTCGAATTGAAGGAAAAGCTTTTAGAGCACCTAATGAAAAGAGTGACGCCTATTTTAAAGTTCGTCCTCGTGATTCTCAAATAGGCGCATGGAGTTCACCTCAAAGTAAAAAATTAATAAATAGAGGAGTGCTTGAAGAAATTATCAAAGTAACTACCACAGTGCTTGAAGGGAAAGATATTCAACGTCCTGATTTTTGGGGTGGATATGTTATTCATGCAAACTATTATGAATTTTGGCAAGGTAGAAAAAACAGATTGCATGATAGAATATCTTATACCTTAGAAAATCAAAATTGGAAGATAGAACGTTTAGCGCCATAATGCTTGTATTAAAATTATTATAATTTCGATAAATATGAAAATAACGATTAATCTACTCATACTTTTATTCTTACTTATATTTTCTTCTTGCCAAAAGAATAAAAAAAATGAGGAGGATTGTCCTGATCCAAATCCACCAATTACAGCTATTTCAAATCCATTAGGTTTTAATGTTCTAAATAAAATCAAGGGGATTTGGAATGGACCAGTAACTTCAACTACTCCATTAGGCGGATACCCTGAATGGATTGTTGATTTCAGACCAATTTCAGAAAATCAAGTTTCGGCTAAAAATGAATTGGATACTCTCAATGATATTTTTATGTCATTTTTTATCGTAAAACATAATGGTGAAAATAAAGTAGCTTTCAGAAATGGCGGCTCTTTTGTTGGAATGAAACGCGTTTCCTACTTTTTAGCAGATAGTGTTTCGGAAATTGGTACAACTAATTATTATCGGTTTTCGGAAATTATAAAAGGGAAAAACAGAGCATTTACAGAAGTCATTTTTAGAGCAGACAGTGTTTATATTAAATCTTACACCAACAAATATAACACACTAACTACCTCAACACCGCACATGACATGGAGTGCAAAACTTCAAGATGAAACTGCATCTTTACCGTCAACGACACTATTTGCATATCCTAAAAACACAATCGCAAAAGATTTTAACACCGTGTTTGTTGGACAATCTGAAGCAATATATTATGCCACTTCAGGTATTCCAGTTGGAGATCCGTATCCTGAAAACAATCAACCCTATTTAGGAAAAACTACAGCTACTTACGATTTTGCACCAACTTATACTGCAAGTCCAACTAAAAAAGTTTTTTTAGTTATTACAACACAACCCCTATTTTCTGGCTTAAGTTTTATTAGTGCTAATTTAAAGTATAGGTCTCGTTATGTTATTTTATCAGCTAGCAGTAGCAGTTTTGTTTTCAATTACATGCACCCAGGAACTTATTTTTATTATGCGTATTATGATAATGATGGCAATAATTTGATTAACAGTGGTGATTGGTTAAGCACTGCAAATACCACCTTTACATTAAATGCAATTGGAACAACAACCATCAATACACAAATTAACTTCACTATACCGTAACGATAATTTAAAAAGCAAAAATGAATAAGCAAGAAAAAATAAAAAACTTTGACCCTAATAGTGTTGGTGACGTAAACGCTAGTATGTTTGGTTTACCCTTTTCATTAAACGAATCAGAAACTGTTTTAATTCCAGTTCCTTGGGAAGTAACCGTAAGTTATGGTGGAGGAACAGTTGAAGGACCTGAACAAATTTTTGATGCTTCTTTTCAAGTCGATTTATTTGACCCTATTGTGAAAGACGCTTGGAAACTAGGCATTGCGATGGATGAAATAAATGAAATTATAAAAGATAAAAGTGAAATTTATCGTCCTGTCGCTGAAATTATTATTGATAGACAAAGTAATGGCGAACCTATTTCAGAAATTTCAGAAATAAAAGACATTAATACGGCTTGCAAAGAAATGAATGCTTGGGTAAAACAAAGAGCATTACATTTTTTAAAACAACACAAAACAGTAGGCTTATTGGGAGGGGACCACTCTACTCCACTTGGTATGATGCAGGCATTAAGTGAGCATGTAGGTGAGTTTGGTATTTTGCAAATTGATGCGCATGCAGATTTAAGAGATGCATACGAGGGATTTGAATTTTCACATGCCTCAATTATGTTTAATGCTTTAAAAATTGAAAACGTAAAAAAATTAGTTCAGGTTGGCATCAGAGATTATTGTCAAGCAGAATTAGACATTATAAATAACTCAAACAACAGAGTTAAAACTTTTTTTGACAGAGATATAAAACAACAACACTATAAAGGAACTACATGGCATACCATTTGCGAAAATATTGTAAATGAATTACCTCAACATGTTTATTTAAGCTTTGATATTGATGGATTAGACCCTAAACTATGTCCAGGCACAGGAACACCTGTTGCTGGAGGATTTGAAACAGATCAAGTATTATACTTATTAGAAATGGTTGTTGCATCTGGAAAAAAAATTATTGCCTTTGATATAAACGAAGTTGGTGGTGAAGATGAGTGGAATGCAAATGTTGCTTCTCGTTTATTGTATCGCATTGCAAACTTAACGATGTTAAGCCAAGGAAAAGCTACTAGAAATTAATCTAATCTTTTTATCATAAAAAAGCTCTTGTAATAATTACAAGAGCTTTTTTAATTTTTATTCTTTTAATATTACTCTTTAATAATTCTATTCATTGTGTGAGCCTTTTCTGAGACTACTCTAACCGTATAAATTCCTTTAGTTAAGTTATTTAAACTTATTAATGTTGTTTTATTAACCACATTCTCAACTAATATTAATTTACCAATAGCATCATATAATTCAATCGTTGTGTTGTTGAATTCTTCAGTTGCCAATGTAATGTAAATTAAATCCTTTGCTGGATTCGGATAAATTGAAACTTCCAAATTCGGAGTTTCATTTATTCCAGTACATAAACTAACATTCACTGGTTGACTTGCTGAATTTGAACAACCATTTACATCCGTATAATAATAGCTTACTGTAAATGCACCTGAACCAGATATTGAAGGGTTGAAAATTGACCCAACTACTCCTGTTCCAGAATAAGTTCCACTTGCAGGCGCTCCAACTAAAGCTACTGTTGGGCTGTTTGTACATAAAGGACTTGTAATAGTTCCTAATGTAACCACAGGAAGTGCGTTAACATATACAGATGTTGTTTTAGTTGTAATTCCAACACATCCAATTAAATTACCACTAACTGTATATATTGTTGTTGCAATAGGAGAAACCGTTATACTCGATGTGTTTAAACCTGTATTCCATGTGTATGTTGTTACTCCACTTGCCGTTAGAGCTACCGTAGAACCAATACAAATTGAAGGACTATTTACACTAATAACAGCAGCCGTGCCAACTACAATACTACCTGTTGCAGTTTTCACACATCCAAAAGTTGACGTACCAGTTACTGTATAATTTGTATTAACTAAAGGACTTGCAACTAAGTTTGCTCCAGTTGCACCAGTATTCCATAAATATGTACTTGCTCCACTTGCAATTAATGTTCCTGTTGAACCTGAACAAATTGTTGCTGAAATTACTGAAACACTTGGAAGTGGGTTAACTGTTACACTTGTAGTTTTGCTTTTTACACAGCCCAAAGCGTTAGTTCCTGTAACAGTATAATTTGTTGTAGTAATAGGTGTAACCGAAATTGAAAAAGTAGTTGGTCCAGTGCTCCAAGTATATGAAGTAGCACCACCAGCTGTAATTACCGTGCTTGCTCCAACACATATAGATGGCGAAGTTGCCGTAATAGTTGGCAAAGCATTAACTGTTACAGTTGTTGTTTTTGAATTTACACATCCTAACGTACTCGTAGCTGTTACAGAATAAATAGTTGTAACAGTTGGTGTAACAGAAATGGAGGTTGTTGTTGGACCTGTTGACCAAGTATAAGTGCTTGCTCCACCCGCCGTTAACGTTGCCGCAATTCCAGAACAAACGGTTGCTGTATTAATTGTAATAATTGGTAATGCAGAAATAGTAATTGTTTTTACAGCGGTATTAGTTCCTGTACTACTTACAACAGTTAAACTAATTGTTTTAACCCCTGGTGTAGCGTATGTTACTAATGTATTTTGAGTAGTTGCAGATATTGGCGTACCACCTGGCATATTCCAAGTCCAACTTGTTGGTGAACCTAAAGAAGCATCTGTTAGTGTAATTGGTTGTCCAACACAACCTGAATTTACAGAAGTGATTGAGGCTGTAGGAGGAATTGGCATTACACCAGTAATATTTATATTATCTAAATACATTCCATCGCCATACCACGACCTATTTACAAAAGAAATTAAAACAGCTGAATTTCCAACATAAGATGTTAAATCAACCGAATCTTTTACCCAAACTGTTGATAAGGGAACATACACTGAAGCTCCGGTACCTACTCCAGTTGATATTTGTGATCCTCCTTTTAAGTAAGCCTGGGTATTTGTTGTGCCACAATTTGTTGAGATTTTAACTTCTAAAGAATCAATATTTGGAGCGGCATAAGTTAATCCATATGCTCTATAAAAGGTCATTTTTGCAGACAAAAAACCTGTTAAGTTAACAGACGTTAGTAACTCATCTCGAGTTCCTGAAATATCAATTCCTGGAGACCAGTTATCAAACAAGGCACTTTGTGTACTTGCCTGACCGGCAGAAGTAGATAATTCCCATTTATAACCATCATTTCCAATATCATTTACTGCCCAGTTTGTTGGAACAAACGTAGATTGAAAATTTTCTAACAAAGGAAGCGTTGATGGGGAAAGAACCTTAATATAACTAGCAACTGAATAAGAACTACTTCCAAATGAGTTTGTAGAAATTAATTGAACACTATATGTGCCAGGCGTATTATAAGTTATTGTTGGATTTGACACAGCTGAAGTGCCAGGTGTGCCACCTTGAAAAGTCCATGCCGTTGCAGTAGGAGAGCCTGTACTTAGATTTGTAAAAATAACAGATTGACCGACACAAACTGTTGTTTTATTAGATGTGAAATTTGCATTAGGAGAACCTAAAACACAATTACTTGCTGTTAAAGGAGACATCATCGATAAGGCACAAACTGTGCCACTGGCGTTTCTTGCCATCACTGCATTTCCACCAGCTAAATCATTTACGCTTAATACACGTTTAGATTGTCCGTTAGCAATTGAATAATTCATTATCTCTAATGTATTAATAACGTGGCCTAATTCGTGACCA
>JAYVIS010000317.1:0-4395 GCA_043769975.1 Bacteroidota bacterium | reverse complement strand
TGACACTGAACGCACTTTACTAGAGCAATTAGATGCTGCTAAAAAAACGTGGGAAGAAGAAAGCAAAACACACCGTGAAATGGTGAGTGAAGATAACGTTGCTGAAGTGGTTGCAATGATGACAGGTGTGCCTGTTCAACGTATTTCTCAAAATGAAGGTGAGAAATTAGTGAAAATGGTGGAGCAATTAAAAGGTAAAGTAATTGGTCAAGACGAAGCGCTTAAAAAAGTTGTTAAGGCCATTCAACGTAACCGTGCTGGATTAAAAGATCCTAATAAGCCAATTGGTTCATTTATATTTTTAGGTCCAACTGGTGTAGGTAAAACTCAATTAGCGAAAATTTTAGCAAAACATTTATTTGATAATGATGAAGCTTTAATTAGAATTGATATGAGTGAATACATGGAGAAATTTGCGGTAACTCGTTTAATTGGTGCTCCTCCAGGATATGTTGGTTATGAAGAAGGCGGACAGTTAACTGAAAAAGTAAGACGTAGACCATATTCTGTTGTGTTATTAGATGAAATCGAAAAAGCACATCCTGATGTATTTAATATGTTATTACAAGTATTAGATGATGGGCAATTAACAGATAGTTTAGGTCGTAAAATTGATTTTAAAAATACAATCATCATTATGACATCTAATATTGGCGCACGTCAATTAAAAGATTTTGGGCAAGGTGTTGGTTTTGGAACTCAAACGCGTGTTGAAAGCGTTGAAGAAAGTAATAAAGGTGTTGTAGAAAATGCATTGAAAAAAGCGTTTGCTCCTGAGTTTTTAAATCGTATTGATGATGTGGTGATGTTTAACTCATTAAATAGAGAAGATATTCATAAAATTATTGATATCGAGTTATTAAATTTATTTGGAAGAGTAAATACACTTGGTTACACTATTAAAATTACTGACGCTGCTAAAGACTTCATAGTTGAAAAAGGGTATGATGTACAATATGGTGCTCGTCCTTTAAAAAGAGCTATTCAGAAGTATTTAGAAGATCCAATGGCTGAAGAAATCATTCAAAGTAACCTAAGTGAAGGTGATGGTATTGAAATTGATTTTGATGCTGAGAAAAAGGAAATTGTTGTTAAAACAGTTAAACCTAAAGGAAAAAAGAAGAAAGAAGATAATTAATATTTCATCTAATTTTAAAATAAAAAACCTCGTAAACAATTTACGAGGTTTTTTTTTGGATATGTTTTAACCTGAATTTAATTATTTTTTTGATGATTAATTTGCCACAACGCTTCTAATACTAACATGGAATCAATCGTAATATTTTTTTCTTTTGCCCTAATTTTAGTATCAGATAACCATTGTTTATCTTTTTTAATTAAGTCAATATATTGAATTACTTGTTTGTTTAAAACATATTGTTTACGCATAGTTTGATAGGTTCCATTAAATAAGAGATTGAGATTTTCTACAATTCCCCAACCAAAATTTTTGAGATTTGCTTCCGTTGCCATGATTATAATGACATCATGATTTTTTATTTCTTGTTCTAAATCCAATTCCTCAGCTTGCAATTCTTGTTTAAAGGTTTCTGGATAAACCAATTTATTGTAGTACCAAAAGTGGTCGTTTGTAAAACTTTTGGAAATCCCCATATTGTAAATTGCCCAATAATAACTATCTGAAATAGTTAATACACTTGGTTTGGTTTTATTTAAACCATCTTCCATAATAATTGTAGGATATGCTAAATCATATCCTTTAAGTTCAACCAGTAAATTCATACCATCTGCAATATCATTTTCATCACCTTTTGGTTTACCTACAACAACTTTATTGAAATATAAATTTGGAAGGTCTATGTTTCGAGTTGATTCAATTTTTTTAATTAATGAATCAATAACTAATGCAGCTCCATAATTACTCCAATGTATGCCGTTTTTAGGGTAAAGCGGATATTTTGACTTATGTTTATTTTCAGTAAACCATTTATTAAAGTCAATCACATTTAATGACTTTCTTTTTGCGCCTTCTGCAAATGATTTATAATTTGTGTGTTTTAAAACGGGTAAGAATTTATCGGGGATATATTCAGGATAAAAAGATGCCTTTCCAGGAGCTAAAACAATAATCAAATTCTTATTTAATTTTAATAAGGTGTCATTTATAAACTTTAGCTGGTTTATCATTTTTGTAATGCTATCTTCTCCTAAAAAATCATTACCCACATAAGCATCAATATAAACTTTCTCATATAAATAATTGTCTTTACCAATAATAACGCCATTTGCCTTTGCCTCATTAAAAAGGGAATATGCAATTTGATGATTTAACCGAACCAAATCATTTCTGAAACCAAACATTGTATTTAAGTGTTTCTCCTGCATTTCTTGAAAAACACCTGAAAACCAATTGTTTCTGCTGATAGTTCCTTCTTCTTCTGTTTGAATGGTGCCTTTTAATGGCTTATTTCTCCAGAAATTTAATTTGTTTTGTAATAATGGTAAAAACACAATACCCATGATGAGTATTAATAACCCTTTTTTTAATATGTTAGAATAATTTTTCATTAAAATCTAAAATAAATAAAAGGATTAAAGCCTGAAGAGGTAATGGAACTAACCGATAACACAAACAGAACCAAACTGGTTATGCATATTATTAAATGACGAGTATTCGTGTAATCATTAACGTAAACGGCATCTTGCAATTTTTGAGTGTGTTTGCTGATTGCAAAAAAAGAAAAGATAATTGCTAGCATTAAATTAGTTTTGAATTCCAAATCAAAACTATTGGTTGACTTAAAATTAAAAGAAAACATGTGTTTTAGGTAAGTAAATGCATCTTTAATTTTTTCAATTCTAAAAAATACCCAACCAATATTTACGATTAAAAAGGTAATTAAAATGCTAGGTAATTTTCCTATTTTAGATAATACCTTCCCGAAAAAAATACGTTCTATGACCAGAAAAAAACCATGAAAGGCTCCCCAAAATATAAAACTCCAACTAGCGCCGTGCCATAATCCAGAAGCTAAAAAAACCAACCATAAATTAAAATAGAGTCTGTATTTACTTACTTTATTTCCTCCCAAAGGAATGTATAAATAGTTTTTCATCCAACTTCCTAAGGTCATATGCCATCTGCGCCAAAACTCAGTAATACTTTGCGATATATAGGGGTTATTAAAGTTTTCAGGAAACTTAAATCCAATCATTTTGGCTAAGCCAATGGCCATATCGCTATAACCACTAAAATCAAAATATATTTGAAAGGTGTAAGCCAAACTGCCAATCCAGGCCGTAGTTGTATCTAACTGAGATAAATTACTTCCGAAAATTTCATCAGCAACAACGCCCATTTGGTTTGCTATCAGCACTTTTTTGCCTAACCCTAAGGCAAACCGATAAAAGCCAGTCAGTTTATTATCTATGGTTTCATTTGCACTTCTATCTGTTATTTGGTCTGCTAATTCATGGTATCTAATAATAGGGCCGGCAATTAATTTTGGAAAAAGTATAATGTACAACTGATAATCCCAAAATTTGGTAAGTGGTTTATGTACACGTCTATACACATCCACAACGTAAGTGATGGTTTCGAATGTGTAAAAAGAAATGCCAATAGGTAAAATTAATTTGGTCCAATGAATTTGCTTATCTCCAAATATGGATAGGGCAGAATTTACATTTTCGATAAAAAAGTTGGAGTATTTAAAATAAAATAATAAACCTAAGTTAACTGAAATTGATATAATTAATAGGAGTTTACGCTTAGTTTCGTTTTGGATTTTATCCATCAGCGTCACTAAATAGAAATCTAAAAATGTGGTAAATAAAATAACAAAGATGAATTTTGGCGCACCCCAGGCGTAAAAGAAAATACTGCCTATTAAAATAATCCCATTTTTGTATTTAGTATCCGCAATATAATAAACCAGCAAAAATACCGGCATAAAATATAAAAGAAAAACAATACTACTAAATACCATATCTGTGTTAAAAGAGTTCTAATATAAAATAATTTTTTTAAAAGTTTGTTCGCTAACTCTACAAATAAGCCATAATAAATGCTATTTTTAGACCCTCAATTAACATTTAATTTTAGAAACATGAGTAATATAAAACCTGAAGATTTTTTTAAAAATATCATATCTCACAGTAAAGAATATGGTTTCATTTTTCAGAGTAGCGAAATTTATGATGGCTTAAGTGCTGTTTATGATTACGGACAAATGGGAGTAGAGCTTAAAAAAAATATTCGTGATTATTGGTGGAAAGCAATGGTGCAAATGCATGAAAACATTGTTGGAATTGATACAGCCATTTTTATGCACCCAACTACATGGAAAGCAAGTGGACACGTTGATGCATTTAATGACCCTTTAATTGATAACAAAGACAGTAAAAAGCGTTACCGTGCAGATGTTTTAATTG
>JAYVIS010000316.1:0-8634 GCA_043769975.1 Bacteroidota bacterium | reverse complement strand
TCAATTAAGTTGGAAACCAAAGTTAAATTTCGAAGAAACTATAAAGTTTACAATCGACGGCTATTTGGAAGAATTTAGTATTCTAAACAATATCTACGATTGTCGTGTTAAACAAATAAAATCATATTGTAACAAATAATTATGTCAAAACTTCTAGATATAAAACATCAAATACATTCTTTAATAAAAGAATATCATGATGAAGCGTTTAAACAAAAAACATTTATTCCAGGCGAATCTGCTGTGCCAGTTAGCGGAAAAGTTTTTGATCACAAAGAACTTACTTATATCACAGATTCTGCTTTAGATGCATGGTTTACTACTGGGAAATTTAATGCAGAATTTGAAAAAAAACTAGCTAAATACATAAACGTAAAGTCTGTATTAACTGTAAACTCAGGCTCTTCTGCTAATTTAGTTGCCTTCTCTGCCTTAACAGCAAAAGAGCTTGGAGAAGATGCAATAAGGCCAGGTGATGAGGTCATAACTGTTGCTGCATCTTTTCCTACTACAGTTAATCCTATTTTACAATACGGTGCCATTCCTGTTTTTTTGGATGTAACGATTCCTTATTATGAAATTGATGTTACACATTTAGAAAAAGCATTATCTCCAAAAACAAAAGCTGTTGTAATTGCTCACACAATGGGTAACGTTTTTAATTTGGATGTGATTACCGCATTTTGTGAAAAGCATGATTTATGGTTAATGGAAGATTGTTGTGATGCTTTAGGGGCAACATACAACGGTAAACATGTTGGAACATTTGGAGATATTGCAACCTTGAGTTTTTATCCAGCTCATCACATTACGATGGGTGAAGGTGGAGCTGTATATACTTCAAATTCTAAATTAAAAAAAATAGCAGAATCATTTAGAGATTGGGGAAGAGATTGTTGGTGTGAACCAGGAAAAGATAACACTTGCGGTTTAAGATTTTGTCAAAAACTTGGTGATTTGCCAATGGGCTATGATCATAAATATATTTATTCTCGTCTTGGATTTAATTTGAAAATTACTGATATGCAGGCAGCGTTAGGCCTAGCGCAATTAGAAAAATTAGATGATTTTATAAAAATCAGAAGGCATAATTTTGATTTATTGAAACAGGGATTATTAAAACATTCTAATAAATTAATTTTACCAGAAGCTACTCCAAATTCGGAACCATCATGGTTTGGTTTTTTAATTACTGTAAAAAAAGATGCTGGTATTTCACGAAATGATTTAGTTCAAAAGTTAAATGATGAAAAAATTGCAACCCGTTTGCTTTTTGCTGGTGATATAAGAAAGCAACCTTATTTTAAAGATATTGATTACCGAACTGTTGGTGATTTACCAAATACCGAAATTATTGTAAACGATACTTTTTGGATTGGTGTAACTCCAATGATTAATGAGGAAATGATTGATTATATAATAGACTGCTTTAAAAAGATATTGGGTTAATGTTGTTTTTTAAAAAATGTGAAAATAAATTCATTATATCTAAAGAACCACAAATATTACTTCTTTTGTTTATATGTAATGTTGTTTTTGCACAAAATGATTTAACTTTTGATTTTAATAAGCAACAGATAAACGAAAAAAACAATAAAATATTTGTTAACGCTGTTGGTATTTCCTTAACAGATGATAGATTCGGGAACTCTAAGTCTGCAATATATTTACATGGACATCCAGATAGTTATTTAAATATCGGAACATCAGATTTATTGAAACCACAGATAGGAACAATTTCAGTATGGGTGAATTTAGATAGGAAAATCTATGCAGGTTCAGGTTCTATTAGTAATCCAATTATTGAAACAAAAAATGGACCACAAGAAGATTTTAATTGTGCTTATGGGATTTTTTATGATTTTAACACAAATAGATTTGGCGCAGTTTTAACAAAGGATTCTACTTTAGATTTAAATTTAAAATCTGTAGATGAAATTGAATTTAATAAATGGTATCACTTAGCTATTACCTTTGATAATAATTTATTTTCATTTTACGTAAATGGAGAACTTCAACAATCTGCTCCTAAACGATTTAATGTTAAATATTTAATAGGAGACTCAGTCGTCATAGGTAATTCCGCTAGTGTAAAAAATAATCGATGGTCTCAAGGTGTTTTTGATGATATTCAAATTTATGATAAATCATTATCTTCAAATGAAATAATTGAACTATATAATTCACCAAATCCTAATAGGAGAAATAACATAATTTTTTTAGTAATAAAATATGGTCTTATTGCTTTATTATTTATGGTAGTAATTGCTTTTTTTGTTTATAGAAATAAACGTAATTTAAAAAAACAGAAAGATCAATTTGAATTAATAAATAAAATTACTGAATTGGAATTGAAGGTTGTAAAAGCACAAATGAATCCACATTTTATTTCAAATTGTTTATCTGCGATACAAGAATTAATATTAAAAAATGATATAGATAATGCTGCTCAGTATATTGCTAAATTTAGTTTTTTTTTAAGACAAATTTTAAATTTTTCTGATAGAAATAATATTACAATATCTGAGGAGTTAGAATTGGTAAAATTAAATATAGAATTAGAGCAACTTAGATTTAAAAATAGTTTTGATTTTAAGTTATATATAAATGATAATATTGATATTGATGAAGTGCAAATACCAGCCTTAATTACTCAGCCATTCATAGAGAATGCTATTTGGCATGGACTATTACCATTAAATAATATTCGTACACCTCAATTAAAAATTAATATTTTTGAAAAAGAAAAAGTTTTAACCATTGAAATTGAAGATAATGGAGTAGGAAGAAAATTTGATAAAACTGTTAGTGAAAGCTCTAAAGGAATTAAGTTAGTTTTAGATAAAATAAAAAGTTTAAATAAATTATATAAAACTTCAAATTATAAAATTGAAATTATTGATTTAATTGATGAAGCTGAACAGCCTATTGGTACAAAAATAATAATTCAATTAGATGATTTATAAATGAATTTAGTAAATGCAATAATTATTGATGACGAAATACATAATAGAAATGTATTAAAAACGTTATTAGGAAAATATTGTTCTAATATTAAAATTATATATGAAGCATCAGGTGCTGACGATGCTTTTGAAAAAATTGTTAAACTAAAGCCACAGCTTATTTTTTTAGATATTAAAATGCCTAAAAAAAGTGGATTTGAATTATTAAGAATGTTTAGTGAATTTAATTTTGAAGTTATTTTTGTTACAGCTTTTAATGAATATGCCGTTACAGCCTTTGAGTTTAATGCTCTTGGTTATATATTGAAGCCAATTGATTATACTAAATTAGTTAATGTTGTAGATAAAGCCATTTTAAAAATTAATTTCAATAAAAAAAATAATAATATAATCCATTTTGTAAATACGTTAGATGAGAAAAGCAATAAATTAAATAAAATATCGATACATCATAATGATAAAGTTATTATTTTAAATATATCTGATATTTTATCAGTTGAAGCAAATTCGGGAATATGTGAAATCAAAACTATAAATAATCAGATTTATTATTCATCTAAAGAATTGAAATTATTTGATCAAGTATTTGAGAATTTTGGTGGTTTTATTCGTATTTCAAAAAGCTATATCATTAATACATATTATATAAAATCGTATAGTAAGTCTGATATTTGCGTTATTGAAATGATAAATGGTTTTGAATTTCAAGTATCTCGTAGGAAAAAAAGTGAAATAATTAATAAAATTAATCAATAGTTTTCTGTTACAAAAACTGCCTAAACGGTAGTAATTTATCTGTTTATATTTATTAGTTTTGTTAAATATAAATATTAAATTATGAAAAAATCATATACTTTTTTATTGGGATTTGCATATGTATGTTCATTTGCACAAATTCCAACTGCAGCATTATCTGGATATTATCCTTTTAATGGTAATACATTGGACTATGTTGGAACGAGACATGGTGTTTCTTTTGGTGTTGCTTCATATGGCACTGATAGATGGGGAAATAGTAACTCTTGTTATGATGTGATTGGTAATTCGAATCATATAATGTTGCCTAACGATAATTGGGTAAATGGAGATTATAGTGTTAGCGCTTGGGTGAAAATAAAAGCAACAGAGTCTTTCCCCAGGTTATATGATTTTGGAAACGCTTATGGAGTTAATAATGCAATTGGCAAATTATCCCACGCTGGAAATGGCTCACCATCAATGGAATATTATGCTTCTAGCACGATGGATGGATCCTATTATTTATCAACTACAGTTTTGAGTATCGGTACATGGTATCATCTAGTATACATTGCATCTGGAACCCAAATGAAAATTTATATAAATAATTCATTAGTTGGAGTTTATTCTGGCTTACATGTGCCAGAATCTATTTATAGAGTTAGTAATAAAATAGGAGGAAGTAATGCTCCTTTACAAGATAATACTCAAGCTTTTATAGATGATTTTAGACTTTATGACAGAGCAATAGAACCACAAGAGGTTGCCAGTCTTTATAATGAAGTAGAAAATGTAACTGGAGTAAAAAATATTAATAATAATTTATCTCATGTCTCATTATATCCTAATCCTGCTTTTAATCAATTAAATTTGAGTTTATTGTCAAATAAAAATCAAAAGGCATGCATTAAAGTAATTGATAACATTGGCAATTTAGTTATGACCTACGAAAGCGAATTAATAATTGGACAAAATGTTATTAGCTCTGATATAAAGAATCTTACTTCTGGGTTTTATTATTTATCAATTACAACTGGTGATGAAACTCAAAATTTTAAGTTTGTTAAGCGTTAGATTTTTATCGTGATTTGCTTTTCATTTTTATCTTCTATATTACATTAACCATTAGAGAGATTTGAATATATAATACTTTATAGATTTTTTGTTTTGTGTTATTCGGTTCTGTTTTTTATACTTTACTATAAAGAATACATGATCAGATTCCATTTAAATAATAAAGGTTAATAAAATTGTTTGTTTAATATGCTTGAGTCTGCATTTTTTTATTCTTATTAAAAACTGCTTTTATTTTGTATTCATTTAAATAATTGATTAGATCTGAACGCTCATTTTCATCATTACAAATTATGTAAAATGTGTGTACTCCATTTATAATAAAGTTTGGAATACTTGGTAAGGATATTATTTCATCTCCTACTTGTATATCACATAAAATTGCACACATTTCAAGTGCATCTGTGCATGATGTTGTTAATAATGCTTTTTTAAACCCATATTTCGTCTCGAAAAATTGAGTGCATTTATTTGTAAAGACTCCATCACCAGAAAGCTTTTTTGAAGCTATGACTTGACTGATATATTCAAGTTCGTTTCCAGTAATTGTAGGCTTATTAAATGGTATCATTTTAAAATAATCGGTATTGTAAAATTAAATATAAAAAAAAATGATAGGAATACTAAAATCAGATCTAAATTAAAAAACATTGAGAAAATTTTGGTCAAACCATTTATTCTTTTCATTATCTTTAGTGTATAAATTACTACTATGATTATTGAACAATTATATACCAATTGCCTTGCCCAAGGAGCTTATTACATCCAGTCTGAAGGTGAATGTGCGATTATAGATCCGTTAAGAGAGTATAGTACCTATGTTGATTTGGCTAATAAAAATAATGCTAAAATAAAATATATTTTCGAAACCCATTTTCATGCTGATTTTGTTTCTGGACATGTTGATTTGGCAAAAAAAACTGGTGCTGAAATTGTATTTGGTCCAAGCGCCGAAACTTCATTTCCCGCAATTATTGCAAAAGACAATCAAGAATTTAAAGTTGGTAAACTAACTATTAAAACATTACATACACCTGGCCATACATTAGAATCTAGTTGTTTTTTATTACTCGATGAAAACAAAAAACCAATTTGTGTTTTTACTGGCGATACCTTATTTATTGGTGATGTTGGAAGGCCTGATTTAGCGATTAAATCAGATTTGACTCAAGAGGATTTAGCAGGAATGCTTTTTGATTCTTTAAGAACTAAAATTATGACCTTGCCTGATGACGTTGTTGTTTATCCTGCACATGGTGCTGGATCTGCTTGTGGGAAAAATATGAGCAAAGAAACATTTGATACCTTAGGAAATCAAAAGAAAATAAATTATGCTTTAGGCAATTTATCTCGTCAAGAATTTATTACTGAATTAACAACTGGTATTTTGCCAGCGCCACAATATTTTGCAAAAAATGCCATGCTTAATAAAACTGGGTATGATAATTTTGATAATGTTAAGTCAAATGGAAATAGAGCTTTAACACCTGAACAAGTGAAGGAATTACTTGCCTCAACAAATGCAATTATTTTAGATGTTCGCACACCTTCAGATTTTGCACATGAGCATATCCCAAATTCAGTTTTTATTGGCATCGATGGGCAATTTGCACCTTGGGTTGGTGTAATTATTAAAGAATTAAATCAACCAATAATTTTGGTTGCACCAAATGGTAGAGAGCAAGAAGCTGTTATACGTTTGAGTAGAGTTGGTTATGATAATTGTATTGGTTATCTTGAAGGAGGAATAGAAGAATGGAAAAAACAAGGTAATTCTGCGAGTTCAATCACATCAATAACCGCAAATGATTTTAGCTCTAAATTTAGTTCATCCGTTTTAAATGTATTGGATGTTAGAAAACCAGGGGAGTATGAATCAAAACACATTGAGAATGTGTGTACTAATCCATTAGATTATATTGAACAATGGCAAAATAATCTTTCAAAAGATAAAGAGTATCATATTCATTGTGCTGGAGGATACAGAAGCATGATTGCTGCCTCTTTGTTAAAGCGTTTAGGGTATTCAAATATTGTTGATGTTGCCGGCGGTTTTGCTGCAATTGAAAAAACAGATATAAAAACTGTTTCTAAGGCTTGTACAAAATCTTAAATAATAGCTGATAATTATCATAACTTAAATTCGTGTAAAGATTATCTTTATACCATGCTAAAAAACACAAAACTCTATTCTATTCTAAATAATAAATGCCCAAAATGTTATATTGGAGATTTTTATAAAGACAAAAATATCTATAATTTAAAAACATTTGTAGATACGCCAGATAAATGCCCACATTGTGGCGAGTCTTTTACTAAAGAAGTTGGGTTCTTTTATGGTGCCATGTATGTTAGTTATGGTGTAAATGTGACATTAGGTATTGTTTTATTTTTACTTACTGTCCTAGTTTTAGGATTTAGTTTAATTGGGTTTTTAGTAACCTATGCGGGACTAATCCTTGTTTTATTCCCATGGATAATGAGAAAATCTCGACTAATCTACATAAATATGTTTGTTCACTTTGATAAATCAAAACAATAATATAGATTTAGGGTGTGAAAGCACTCAAAATTATAAATCTTGGTTTTGCTACAGTTTCAAAATTGGAAAACTCAATTATTAAAATTGATATGACTTCTAGTTCTGTAATTGATTTAGATGAATGTAAAAAAATTACCGAAGCTATTGGGGAACTAACAGAAAAAAAGCCAGCCCTAATTTTGATGATTGCAGGTAACACAACAAATTATACGAGTGAAGCTAGAGATTTTTCTGCAAGTGAAGCAGGTTCTATTTATACAATAGCTGATGCTATGATTGTTAAAAATTTAGCGCAAAAAATAATGGTGAGTTTTTATTTAAAAATTAATAAGCCAATTAGACCATCAAAGGCTTTTAATTATGAAGCAGAAGCAGTAGAATGGCTTTTAAGTTTAGCTTAAAATTCCCAATATCATTAATGTTCCAATGATCATCATAAAAAGTGTAACCACCCACTTTAAAAAATCAATGGTTGTTTTCTTTAATAATTTATTTCCAATAAGAGCTCCAACAATAGCAAATGCAACACTTATTAGTAAAATGGATGAATGCGTTAATACATTTGTAAAATCTAAAGTAAATGCATATACACTCATTCTCGCAACATCCACTAAACAGGCTATTGCAGTTCCTGTAGCAACAAAAATTTCTTTCTGTAAATTTAATCTTACTAAAAAAGCGCTGCGCAATGCGCCTTGATGCCCACTTAATCCACCAAAAAAACCGCTTATTAATCCGCCGGCAATTAATTTATTTGACTTAAAACTTAAATTTTTTAATATAGGAATCACTTCAAACAATGAAAATACAATAATGAGTAACCCAATTATTAAATTAAATAAAGTGATTGAAAATGAGTAGGTACCAATTTCATAAACACTTATAATAATTGGATTATTAAATAAATTTTTTAAAAAGTATGCTCCTAATAATGCCGCTATCATCGACGGTAAGCCAAATTTTAAAACCAAATTCCAATTGATGTTTTTATAAACTAAGCCAATTTTAAAAATATTATTACTAAAATGGACAATAGCTGTAAGTAATACTGCAATGGGTGCAGGATAATAAATGGCAAAAACAGGTAATAAAATAGTTCCTAATCCAAAGCCCGAAAAAAATGTAAGGATCGAGGCAAGTAAAGCCGTTATTGGAATAATAAAAAACGACATTAACTATGATATTTGATTAAACCATCAATGGGAGATTTAATAATGTTCCCAATTTTAAATCCTTGTTTTTTTGCTGCAATTTCTAAAAAATCTTTATAATAAAAACCAATTGAACCAACCGAATTTACTGGTAAATCATGCG
>JAYVIS010000315.1:0-8934 GCA_043769975.1 Bacteroidota bacterium | reverse complement strand
CTTTCCCAATAATTACTAAATGCGTTCCATTTATAATTTCTTGAGTTGAAAAATTTCTGCCCTTTTCTAATTCATAGCCACTCGTTGCTAAATAATTTTCATCACCGCCAAATACCTGAATGTTTGGATTTGTTTTTTCGGATTCAAATTTTAATCTCGAATTAAAAGATGCCATTGTTGAAACGGCTGTTGTAACAGGAAATGTAAATTCATTTTTAAATCGAATGGCTTGCTTATAATTGATGGCTCCAAATTTTTTAGCACGCTTACCATTTTTTCCAATTTTAACCGCAACATCTTTGTTTCGGATGGTAAACGAGTTTGCGCCCATGCTTGTGAAGTTGCTATTAATAGAACCTTTCATGGCATCAATGGCAGATGATATACCAACCAAAGCAGTTATGCCAATAAAAATAATCAGCATCGTTAAAAATGCTCGTAGCTTATTACTTTTTAGTGAATCAGTAGCAACTTTTATATTTTCAGAAAGCAATAAAGCCATGAGGTAAAGATAATAAAATCAAATGGCTATTTGGGTTTAATCCAATAAAGGAAAATAGCTATTTTAAGCGGTAATTTCTTTATAAGGAAGGGTTGTTTATTATAAATTTTTTGAAGCTATTTCCTGCTTTCCGTTTCAATCTTTTTTATTTTGAAGGTAAACTAAAAAAGGATTTACACTACAATCAGGGCTATTACGACTGATTAATCCTCATGCCCTTTTGCATTTTTTATTTTTTGTTGCAAGTATAATTCTTCCTCTTTTTGCATAGCTATTTTTAAAGAATCACTAATATCACTTTGTCCAAGTTTATCTAAATTTGGTTTGCCTGCATTAACCCAAGCCGTATACCATAGGCTTCCTACCATTATGATGCTTTGTTTCATGCGGCGTTCCACTTGTCCTTTTATTAATAAGTCATAACGGTTTGTGTATTCAACCGAGTATACTTTCATCATTAAATTCCCTCTGTTTTCATAAGCATATTTTTGATCCTGAGGAAAATCTTTATTTAACATGGCTTCAAATTTTAGTACACTATCAACTGCCATGTGGCTATCATAAACTGTTTTCCATGCCATTTTTAAAGGAGATTCAATATACCTTGCTCTTCCAACAAAATAATCATAATCCTCAGCTTTTAATTCTGGTATTCTGCTTTCCCAAAAACCATGGATTCCTCTTTGCCCAGTTAATTGCCCGTTGTAGTTTTCGGTCGTATGCAATGGTACGTGAGAGTCGCCGACATAGTGTCCTAAATCTGCACTATACTGTAAAATACGATCAAGGTTTTCATCTTTAAACGCATTCAATAATTTATAATAATGTTTTTCTATTTGCCATGGCACAATGCCATAAGCCATTAAGGTGTCTTCACTATATTTTGAAATAGCCGCTTTCCAAAATTTAGGAACACTGTCAAATGCGTGTTCTCCATAATGATCAATATCTATGTAATGTCTTGGTGCTTCGCCTTCAACACTATATCGGCGTTTATCTGGGTCAACAGCATGGTTTGTAATAAATTCAATATGTTTTTTGTAAAATGAAACCATTTCTGGTGGTAAGGTGAAAACAGCCATTCTGTTTATTCGTTTGTGTCCGTAAAAACCCCATGATTGAGATTTTTCTTTAGGAATAAAAACTAAAATGATTAGACTAATTAGCAATAGGATTGAGATACGTTTTATCATTTTTTTATTTAAAAATAGTATTAATTAGATTTTATAAATTTTCCGTTTAAATATTTATTATTTTCATCTTTAATTAGAAAAAAATATAATCCATTTTCGATTGACGAGATATCTTGAGTTATTAAACCATTATTATCAGAAGTATATTCAATTAATTTTTCCCCTATTGAATTAAATATTAAAATAGTACTGTTTTTGACCGTTTTAATTTTTAAAAGATTTGTAAATGGATTAGCTAATAAAAGATAACCTTCAATTGGTATTGAAGTTACGTCTATTGACTTTATTTCAGAATAGTCGGCTGGTGGAATGAAAACCCGATAATAATTTTTAATATTTTTTGAAGGATTAATATGAGTATATGAAATATTTTGTTCTTTAGTTAGTTCCCCACAAACGCCAATGAATTCATAAATAGTATTGAAGTTTGTAGAATCGCTAGATTGTTGAATTTTAAATCCTGAACATGAATTTCCTTTTGTAATTGTAAAATCGATATATACAAATTCTTTAAACTGAAGGAGCGTAAGGTTTTTTATACGAGACTGACTCTTAGCATGGTTTTTTATGCAAATAATTAATATTAAAAATACAATGATTTTGTATGAGACCTTCATTCAGATAGAATTATTGTACTAAATTTAAGCAATTGTTTTCATAAAAAAAACCATTTCTATATTAAGAAATGGTTTTCAATTTGGAAATAGTTTATTTTAAGCTGAAGCTTTCGCTTCTTGAGCTTTTTTAATAATTGATTTAATGTTTTCAGTTGTAGTAGAGTTTGGACGTTCAATTGCTGAACCAGTTGCTCTATCCCAAACTAAACTTGCTAATACACCTAAAGCACGTGATACTCCAAATAATACTGTATAGAAATCATATTCATGCATGCCGTAATGAGATAATAAAGCTCCTGAATGTGCATCAACATTTGGCCAAGGGTTTTTAATTTTACCAGTAGACTCTAAAATTGGCGGTGCAACTTCATAAACCATTTGCACGATTTCACAAATATCATCATGTTTTATGTAAGTTCTATAAAAATCTTGCTGTGCTGTAAAACGAGGATCTGTTTTACGTAATACGGCATGTCCATATCCTGGAACTACTTTTCCTTCAGTTAATGTTTGTTTAATGTAATCTGCAATTTGCTCTTTAGTTGGTAAACCTCCACCTAAATTTTCTTTCAATTCCATAATCCAACTTAACACTTCTTGGTTAGCTAAGCCATGTAATGGACCTGCTAAACCATTCATACCTGCTGCAAATGCTAAATACGGATCGCTTAATGCTGAACCAACTAAATGAGTTGCATGTGCCGAAACGTTTCCGCCTTCATGATCAACGTGTATTGTTAAATATAAACGCATTAAACGTTTCATATCAAACTCTTCATATCCTAACATGTGTGCAAAATTTGCTGCCCAATCTAATTTATGATCTGGTTCAATATGAACACCATTTTTGTATTTACGACGATAGATATAAGATGCAATTCTTGGTAAACGTGCAATTAAGTTCATTGAATCTTCATACACATAATCCCAATAATCTTTTTTGTTTACACCTTTTGCATAGGCTTTTGCAAAAACGCTTTCCGTTTGCATAGCCATAATACCAATCACAAATTGTGTCATTGGATGTGTATCTGTAGGTAATTTTTCAATGACATCAAAAACGTGTTTTGGTACGTTACTTCTTTTTTGCCATTCACCTGTAATAAAACTTACGTCTTCTTGAGTTGGTAATTCTCCTACTAACATTAAGTAAAAAATACCTTCTGGTAAGGGTTCTGTTCCTCCTGGTGCTTTAGGTAATTGCGCACGCAATTCAGGAATTGAATAACCTCTAAAACGAATTCCTTCTTCAGGATCTAATTTAGATGTTTCAGTAACCATACCCGTCATGCCTTTCATTCCTTGGTATACTTGAGCTACAGTGATTTCACCTATTTTTAAATCACCATGATTTTTTATAATATCTTTTATTTCTGCAGCTAAAGGCACTGCTTTTTCACGAAATTTGTCTTTTAATCTATCCATTTTTTATGCTTTTAAAATAGCTTTGTAAATTTATGCAGTGTATTGGTTTAAACAAATTTTATTTGCATTATTTTTAATATTTGTTAAAAATAAAAATAGCCAAAAACATCGTTTTTGGCTATTTCTTAAATTCTGAGTTAGTTCTTTAATTAAATAATAATTTCTTAACCGAATAATTACCATCATGATTGGTTATTTTTATAAAATATACACCAGAGTTTAGGTTGCTTTTATTAATTAAATAATAGTTCAATGTGGTTGTATTTGATAAAATTAATTTACCTGATAAATCATAAAGCTCAATTTTATAGGATGTATTTTGATTGTCGAATCTTATTGTAACATCTGAATTACTTGGATTTGGAAACATCTCAAATGTAATTTTATTTTGTTCATCTAATCCTACTCCATTATTTACTCCACATATTGTTGAATTATAAAAAACAGCGTTACCAAAAGGAGCATTTTGTGCTAATAATGGCGCATCTGTGCAACCTAAACGTGATATTAAGTAATCCCTAACGAAATTAACTGTTGTATCCATATATAATGTTGAAGCTGCATAAGGTACATGATCTTTGCCATACCATGTATAGAATGGATTAGAAATGCCCAATACATTTGCTTGTTGTTTCAACATTCTACTTCCATCTAAATACATTAAAGGAATACCAAGCGGTGCTACTAGACCACGATTATATTTAACAGTTGCATCATTTGTTCCATGCATAGAACAAAAAGGAATATCACCAGATTCAAGCCATCCATAAACACCTAAAGCTCCACATAAGTTAACAACTCCTTTTACTTTTGTAGAATATCCTGAATTTCCACTTGTACCATCTAATCCTCCTAAGGCTGCTAAATCAACAGGGGTTACATAAGCATTAATTTCGCATGGCTTATTTAAATAAGCTAAATGTAAAGCAGTAATTGCACCTGCAGAACTACCTCCAATAAAAATATTTGTAGTATCAATTTTATAAGTATTCAATGTTAATTTGTCTTTGTAAAAAAAACGTATTGAAGCTTTCATATCCTGAACAGCTCTTAATACTGCTTTAACAGCACCAACCGAGTCAAAAGGAGTTAATCCTAAACGATAATTAATTGAAACACATACGTAACCCTTCTTTGCAAAACGTTGCGATAATGTTACTACATCACCATCAGTGCTTGAACCTCCAATAAAACTTCCACCATGAGCCCAAATGATTAATGGACGATTAGTTGCAACATCACCAGCTGGCTGATAAATATCCATTGTTAAAGATTGTGTTGTTCCACCTGCTGTTATGTTTGACCCATAAACAATACCAGATGTAGTTGTTACACTTGTAAAAGTATCAGTTGAATATCTACCAGTAGCACAAGGTGATTGTGCGGTTAATAGAGATGAAATTGCTGCAAAAGCAAATAAGTATATTTTTTTCATATTTTATATTTTAAGCTAAATTTAAAAATTTTATTTAAACCTGTTTAGTTATTTATGGAATTAAGGAAAAATTATTCCAGAATATTTTGTTGCTTCTATTTGTGGTAAAGTAGAATTATAGATTTGGTTAATTGCCTTTATGAATTCGTTTGCTAATAAAGCGTTTCCACGTGGGGTAAGATTTAAACCATCTAATGAAAAAGCTCCTCCTGATACGAAACTAGCATTTATTGATACTCCGTTATAAACAAATCCGGTTTTTACATTTGCAAAAAAACTATTAACATCAACAAAAGCTAAATTTTTAGCGCTAGCTACATTTTTTAAAATAACATTGTATTTTGCTATAGCATTTTCTATAGTTTCAATTTCTGGCAAAGTTAAAACATACCTATTTGGTAATGGAACTAATGAACCCCATTTAAAGCATTTTACAGAGTCTAAAGGGATATTTAATAGTATAAACTCACCCTCTACAGCTTGCCTGAAACCTAAGAATGTGGATGCATCAGAAATTATAAATCCATTACTACCTTCTACAAAACTAAAAGGTGCACTTAAAGCACCATAATATAAATTGAGATTTTTTGCTGTTGTAGTGTCTAATTTAAGTGAATTATATGCTATGGTGTTAAAATATGCCATAGATTTTATACTTGGTATGTTTGCGATGGCCCCTTTTGAACCGTTAGAAGTTAAATTATCTATAATGTTATTTATACTTGCATCAAAACCTATCCCAATAGAACCATTGATGGGAGTAATGCTTTCAGATGCAGCACCTTTTAAAGCGAAATTTAACACATCATTTAAGCCTAACATCATAGTAAAAAATGTTGGATTTTTAGAAACTGCATCAGTTAATATTGATGATGAGGCACTCGATGACATTCGGGTATAAAATGGATTTGAATAACCATTTGTTGCTAGATCAATTGCTTTTACATCTGGAACTCCCATATTATTAAATGGCCCTTGAGCCGAATAAACATTTGAAGTGAATATTGTCAAATCACCTTGAGGTGCAATTTTTACTGGACCTAAAGAAACTGTTCCTTGACAGTCCGTTCTGTTGCCCAAAATGGAAGGAGCGTTATTTGCATTTCCAATTCCTATAGAGCTTGAAGAAATGTAAGGGATTTTAAAATCTCCACCACCTATTTGTTCAAAATGTTTTGCTAATAATTTTGCATAAGAATAGGTTTGGGCATCGTAATATAAAGCTCCATTCGCATATCCTGCAGTAATCGCATCTCCTATTGCTACATAATTAGTTACATCAATATCTCCTTTGTCAACATCGGGAGTTTTAAAATTTGGTTTGCAAGCATTTGTAAGAGAAAAAAATGCAGATAACACAAAACTATATTGGATGATTTTTTTCATAATTAGAATTTATAAATGATTGATAAACCAGGAATAACAACATTTGTTTTATAGGTCCCAGATAAATTAGTTTCAATATTTGTTCCTTCTCTTTTAAAAGTTGTAAATAGAAAGGAAGCATTAATTGCAAAATGTTTTTTGAAATTATAACCTAAACCAGCCGTATAATTTATTCTGTTTGCATCAGGAGTTTCAGGTGTTACGTATCCGTCAGGAACTGGAGTAAGCGCATACGCAAATCCTAATCGAGCTGTTAACTCTGTAGTGATTTTATAATCGCCACCAATTCTGAAAGCAAATGTGTTTTTGTAATTTCTTGCTGATTTTGTATCTATAAGTGATGCTGTATTATTCTCATAATCAAAGGCCAGAGTATCATAGGCTTTCCAACCAGTATAATTAATGTCAAGAGCTATGGTTGTTTTTGTGTTTAATTTATAAGCAAATCCTAAACTCGTGACACTGGGTAATGGTAAACTAGATGTGAATTTTCCGTCAGGAAAGTTGATAGCTAATGATGATGGGACTGTAAATTTTGCATCTCCATTTTTAACAGCCATATTTACTTGAGAACGATAAGTTAATCCAATAAATAATTTCGGAATTGGGTTATAATAGATGCCTAAATTATAACCATACCCGTTTGCTTTACCTTCTAATTCTGCATGACCATAATTTCCATTCGCATTAATTACAGGGATATCTTTTTGTAAATTAACTTTACCAGTTGCGAAAATAAAGCCAACTCCTATGCCAATTTTCTTTGTTAATCTATAGCTAACTGTTGGTTGAATAAATATTGCTTTTAATTGTAATTTAGTTATTGCAAAGCGCCCTGTCCAACCGTCTTCCCATTGCACAGTACTGCCAAAGGGGGTATATATAGCTAATCCTAATTTTAATTTGCAACTATCTTTTAATTGAAATAAACCATATGCAGCAAATGGAGTAGAGGTAGGAGATTTTGTTTCAGAAATAATATTTGTATTCTTATCTAAAAATTTACTGTTTGCAAAACCTGCGTTTGCATTAATATTAATTGAATTTCCTTTAACAAACGAACTGCTTCCAGGATTAAAAAATAAAGACGCTGCATCTTGTGCATAAGCAATGCCAGCACCACCCATGCCTTGTTGTGCTTGGCCTTGCAAATTTACTTGAAAGCCTTGCGCATTTATTGAAAAAGAAATTAAGAGAATTGAAAAAGAGAGTACATATTTGAATAGAAACATTTGAAAATTACTTTTAGTTATATTTTATAAATATTGTAATTTTTTTTTAATTTCTAATAAGCAGTTTTCAACTTATCGTAATTTGTCAATAATTCCATAGGTCATGTTCCCATTTAAACAATTGGTTTTTTATGTTTTCTGATTCAACAAGGGCATCAATTCCTTTTTGGTATTCGTCAATTTGTCGATCATAGACATTACTTTCCTTTATAATTCTACTTGCAAATTGTCGCTTCCAAAAAACATCATCAATACTTCTTCGTTCCGAATCATTTTTAAAGTTATAGACATCATTTACTGCAAAGTACGATCTGCATGATGGGAAATAAACCCAAAATAATTCACGAAAGGCTTCTTTGTCCTCATCAAATTCATAAGCGGCAATTCCAATAATACGGCATTCAAAACTCGATTTTTGTTTATCGAAAAACCAATCTTCTTTTAATCTGAATTTTAATATGCGACGATATATGCTTGTGGAGTCAATTGTTGGAATCCAAACTTCACTTTCATTTCCCTCTGGATCAATAACATATTGTTGGATAGAATCTTCTTTTACTAATTTTTTTCTAATAGCTGATAATTCATATGGAACCATAAATTCTTCATCTGAAAAGGCTACAATATTCCCATTGAGTACATTTTTAGTTATTGCTTGAAATAGCGAAGTTCTGCAAGGATTAAACTCAACAGGATAGTAAAGTGGTAAGTTTTGTTTTTCTCTCATATCTATTTCTCTCCAAACTCTTTTTTGCCACATCACATCTCCTTCTCTTAAATAAGTATAAGAGATTGGTTTTCTTGTTTCAATATTTGTTTTATTATAAATATCACATGGATATTTAGGAGGTGTTAAAATACTTCCATTTGCTAAGTTTTCATCTTGAGAAAAAATGATGCATGGTATGATTAAATTAAACCAAAATAAAATAGTTAGTGGCGATTTCATAATATGTTTGTTTTAGGTTGTTAATCACTATAACTTATATTCATGTAAAAAGACACCAATTATTTATAAAAAAAAACTCCCGCTTGTAAAACAAGCGGGAGTTTTTTAATAAAAGTTTAAACAATAATTATTGTTTAATTAATTTTCCAATTTTAACTGTGTTAGTGTTATTTAATACTTTGAACGTATAAATAC
>JAYVIS010000314.1:0-19286 GCA_043769975.1 Bacteroidota bacterium | reverse complement strand
GAATTAACGCCACATTACGGTGTGCATTTCCGTTTGCAATATGGTAAGCTCTAATAACCATTAAGCCTGTGTACTCACCTTGAGCACCAGAGTTCGGTTGAAAACTCATACGAGCAAAACCTGTAATTTCAGATAAATCTTTATTTAATTGCTCAATTAATTCTGTATATCCTTGTGCTTGATCTACTGGTACAAATGGATGAATGTTTGCAAATTCAGGCCATGTAATTGGTAATAATTCAGATGCTGCATTTAATTTCATGGTACAAGAACCTAAAGAAATCATAGAATGAACTAATGATAAATCTTTATTTTCTAAACGCTTAATATAACGCATCATTTCGCTTTCACTATGGTAGCTATTAAATACAGGATGCGTTAAAAAGTGAGTTGTACGTTTTGAGTGAGAAGAAGAAATTAAATTTGAAGGTGTGTATTTCACTTCTTTACTTGATCCTGCAAAACAAGAAACAATATCGTTTAAATCAACTTGTTCAATCGTTTGATCTAAAGAAAGACCAACATGCTTCGCATCAATTAAACGGAAATTAATCTCTTTTGCTACACCAGCTGCCATTACTTTTGCAGCATCACATTCTACAACTATTGTGTCGAAATATAATTTTGTTTTAACAGTAAGTCCTAATTGTTTTAAAGCTTCAGCAACTGTGTTAGTTGAATTATGAATGCTTTGAGCAATCGCTTTAATGCCTTCTTGTCCGTGATACACCGCATACATACTAGCCATAATAGCTAATAAAGCTTGTGCTGTACAAATATTTGAAGTTGCTTTATCACGTTTAATATGTTGTTCACGTGTTTGTAAAGCCATGCGTAATGCTGGATTTCCTTCTGCATCAATTGATACACCTATAATACGCCCAGGGATTAAACGCTTGTAATTTTCTCTACAAGTAAAAAATGCTGCATGTGGTCCACCATATCCTAATGGCACACCAAAACGTTGTGAATTACCAACAACACAATCTGCACCCCATTCGCCTGGAGGTGTTAATAAGGCTAATGCTAATAAATCAGTAGCAACAACTACTTGAATTTCTTTTGAATGTGCATTCTCAACAAATTTTGAATAGTCAGTTACTTCACCATTAATATCTGGATATTGAATTAAGGCACCAAAAAATGAATCATCAAATGCAATTGTGTTTGCGTCGGCAATTACCAATTCAATACCGTAAGGCACTGCGCGCGTTCTTACTACATCAATTGTTTGAGGAAAAACAGTGTTGCTAACAAAAAATTTATTCCCACCATTTTTTATTTTGTCTTTACTGCGGTTGCTATAAAACATAAATAAAGCTTCTGCAGCTGCAGTTGCTTCATCTAATAAAGAAGCATTTGCAATAGGCATAGCAGTTAAATCCATTACCATTGTTTGGAAATTTAAAATTGCTTCCAAACGGCCTTGTGCAATTTCTGCTTGGTAGGGAGTATATGCCGTGTACCAGCCTGGATTTTCTAAAACGTTACGCTGAATAACTGCTGGTAAAATGTTGTTATAATATCCTAATCCGATGTAAGAACGGAATGTTTTGTTTTTTGCACCAAGTGCTTTTAAGTGCTTTGAATATTGATACTCACTCATAGCCGGAGCTACTTGTAGTGGCTGTTTTAAACGTATGCCAGGAGGCACTGTTTGGCTTATTAATTCTTCAACTGATGCAACACCAATTTTGGCAAGCATTTGTTTAATTTCATTTTCACGTGGACCGTTATGACGGGTAACAAATTTATCTGTTGTCATGTGTATATTATTTTGAGTGCTAAATTTAATAAAAATTGCTTGGTATGTATAACGTATTTTTTCAACAGTTGTTTAACTATTTGAGAGAAAATGCTCGAAAAAAATTAGAAAATAGAGACTTATAAGGAAATCCCTATAATACAAATATCGTCGACTTGCTCCAATTCACCTATCCAATTATTGAAATTCATCGTTAATGCTTCTTTTTGAGCAATTAGGTCGAGATGAACGGTCGAAGTCAATAAATCTGATAACTGTTTATATTTATATTTCTTTCCTTTTGGTCCTCCGAATTGATCCGCAAAACCATCCGTAAATAAATATACCCGATCTCCTTTTTCTAATTCCAATTCATGTTTATCAAAAGGTTTTTTATCAGCATATTTTCCAATCGGTTGTTTATTTGCTTTTATTTCAATCCACTCTTTATTTTGTTTAATAATCCAAATTGGGTTATTTGCACCGCTCCATTGTATGTTTACTTTATTAGAAACTTGATCACGAATTATTTTTACTAAAGAAATATCCATCCCATCTTTTAATTGGTTTTCACTTTTTTCAAAAGTTTCTTCTACTAATTCTGATAATTTATCAAGTATTAAATGTGTCTCAGTTATTCCAAATTCTTTTACGCAACTATTTAGCCCATTGTTTCCTAAAACACTTACAAGTGCACCTGGCACTCCATGACCTGTGCAATCTGCAGCAGCTACATATATTTCAGAATGATTTAATGTATTGCTCTTATTTTCATAGATCCAATAAAAATCGCCACTTACAATATCTTTAGGTTGAAATAAAATAAAACTATTAATTTTTGAAATTATTTTTTCATCTGGCAATAATGCATTTTGAATATATTTCGCATAGTTTATAGAGTCAACAATTTCTTTTTGTTTATGTTCAACAATTTCTTTTTGTTTTGAAATAATGGAATTTGCTTTTCTCTTTTCATTATAACTTCTAAATACAAATAAAATGAGGCCAGATAAAACTATTAATGCTAAAATGGCGTAGGTAGTCAATTTTTTTTGTGCTGCTATTTCAGCATCTGATATGGCTTGTCTATTTTCTGATTCAATACGCTGCACTTCACGCTTTTTGTTGAAATCATACTCCAACTCCTTTTTCAAAAGTTCATTTGTACTTTCATCATTTTCAATAGACTTTGCAGAGCTTAAAAATAAATTTTGATATTGAAATGCGTTTTTATAATCTTTTTTTTCTGCAGCTAATTTGTAAAGATGCTCATAGGCAGAATTGCTGATTGCCATCAATCCGTTTTTTTGACTTATTTTTAATGACTTCAAAAGATAAGGTTCAGCTTCTTTTATTTTACCGTTTTGTAAAAGAGAGTTTCCTATTTCTAAATAATTATAAGCGTGTCCAATATTTTCATTACCTGTTCCTAAATATGAAAGTGATTTGTAAAAATAATTTAAGGCAGAATCATTTTCATGTATCAATTGATGGTTAATCCCAATATTATGATACGCCATTGCCATGCCCATCGTGTCATGTATAGCGTTTCGAAGTTCTAATGATTTATTGAGATAAGTTTGGGCTGAAGAAAATTGTTTTAGGTTTTGATAGCAGGTTGCTATATTGTTGTAACAAACAGCTAAATTTTGGCCATCTTTTTTATTATTAAGTATTTTTTCTGCTTTAAAATAATAGGCCAATGCTGTTCTGTATTCCTTTATTTCAGCATAAATTAATCCAATGTTGTTTTGCATACCTGCAATTCTTTTGGGTATTTTTAATTCTTCAAACAAACTTAGTGCTTGAAGATAAAACTCTAATGCAACTTTTAAATTTGATTTATCTCGATTGATTACTCCTTTTAAATTATAAGATTCAGCAATCCCTTTTTTATAATTAATAGCTTTGGAAAGTAATTCTAATGTATCTGTTTTTTTTAGTGCTAGAGCGTATTCCCCGTTATCGATTAAATTACTTATTTCGAGATTATAGTCGTCAATTTGTTTCTCGTTTTTTTGTCCAAAGCCTTTTGTAAGGCTAACTAAAATTAGAATAAATATGAAAATATTTTTTTTCATTATTTAATGATCGTTCTTCCTAAAATTTTATTGACACGTTTTTTTTGAACTTCTAATAGCATTAAATTTTTAAAAACATCTTCATTTTCAAATGGGTCAGCCGTTTTTAAATTTTCTTTGGCAGAAAAAATAATGGTATTTAGTCGTCTGTCTTTTAAACTGAATAAGCGATGTTCAATTCCTTTTTTTAATGAATGTATTTCTTGTGGCACATCAACTCCAAATTTGCCCCATCCAGGACTTACAACATCTGAAAAGGAGGCTATGTTTAATGCGAATTGAGAAATTATAGGGTTTTGATGATTTAAAAAAGTTTGTGTAGTTGGTATGTTTTCTTGTTCTAAATAATGTTGGCATTCATCTAATACCAATTGATACATGGGGTTAATGAATTGTAAATTGTCGCGCCATAATTCAAAAATTATAAATTCGCAAACGGTCAATTGAAATGATTGTTGAATGTTATCAGAATCTTCTGCCTCTACATCAATTAATACATTTCCATATTGCATCATCATTGAAAGTAATTCTTTTTCTTCATTATCTAAAATTACATCTTTGGGTTGCTCTTCCTCAAGAAAATAATCTTCGGGAGGCGCTTCGTTTTCCGGATAGTTTGGTGTTGGCGTATTATGTTTATTCCCTTTTTTTCGAATGAGTTTATTTATTTCTATTTGAAGAATTTGCTCACTAATGTCCATTATTTTAGAACATTCTTTTACATAAACCGAACGATTTATGGCATCGGGAATAACTGCAATACTTTCAACAATATCTTTAATTAATTCAGCTCTTTTTATCGGATCATGTTCAACTTCCTTATAAAGTAGGCTTGTTTTAAACGAAATAAAATCTTTGCTATTAGCTTTAATGAATTCTTTAAAATCTTCGTTGGTTACTTTTTTACTATATGAATCAGGATCGTCTCCATCAGGAAACAATAAAACACGAACATTCATACCTTCTTCCAAAATCAAATCAATCCCTCTGAAACTTGCTTTAATACCAGCAACATCGCCATCATACAAAATGGTAATGTTTTTTGTGAAGCGATGAATTAATTTAATTTGATCTACTGTTAAAGATGTTCCACTTGATGCAACTACATTTTCAATTCCAGATTGATGCATCGAAATAACATCAGTGTATCCTTCAACCAAATAACAATTATCATCATGTATGATTGTTTTTTTTGCTTGAAACAAACCATACAATGTTTTACTTTTGTCGTAAATATCGGTTTGTGGAGAGTTAATATACTTGGCTTGTTTTTTATCGTTTGTTAAAATTCGTCCGCCAAATCCTATAATTTTCCCGGTAATATTATGAATCGGAAACATGACCCTTCCTGTATATCTATCAAAAATATCAGCACCAGTTATTGGGCTGCCTTCAACGTGATTATTCGATAAAATAGACATCCCAGTTTTTACCAAATACTCTGGTTTGTAGCTATTTTTTACAGCTGTTTCCGAAAATCTTCGGCGTTCCTCCGAACTATATCCCAATTGAAATTTATCAATAGTTGCTTGGGTAAAACCACGTTCAATAAAATATCCTAAACCAATTGAACGCCCTAAATCATCATTTAATAATAAATCAGTGAAATACTTTTGAGCATATTGCATCACGATATACAAACTCTCTTTTTCACTTTGTTGTGCTTTTTCTTCGTTTGTGATTTCTTTTTCTACAATTTCAATTCCATATTTATTTGCTAAATACCTTAACGCATCTGGATAAGATAAACTTTCATGATCCATAATGAAATTAACAGCTGTGCCAGACTTGCTACAACCGAAACATTTGTAAATTCCTTTTGCTGGCGAAACTGTAAAAGAGGGCGATTTTTCACCATGAAAAGGACAAAGTCCTAATAAATTGGCGCCTCGTTTTTTTAATGTTATAAAATCTCCAATGACATCCTCAACACGGGCTGCATCAATAATTTTATCTATGGTAAACTTTGGGATCATTTAAATTACCATTTACACTTACAACTTGGCGACATATAAACAGTACACTTAGGAAGCAAACTAAGTATGTATAATTGAGTTTCGTCACTTATCAATATGTTTCTGAGGTCAAGAACTCTAAGTGATTTAAGATTTTTTAAAGTTGCTGGATATTCATCAAAATTGTTGCTCCACGCATCTAATATTTCTAAATTTTCTAAATTTCCAATTTGAGGAGGTAAGGCACTTAAATCATTTTGATTAATATTTAAAAATTTTAAGTGAGATAGTTTTCCAATTTGTGCTGGTAAACTTTTAAGGCCTGTTTTACTACAAGCAAAATACTGTAATTGACTTAAAACACCAATGCTATCAGGCAGTTCTGAAATACTATTTTTACTAATATCTAAATACTGTAGGTTTTTAAATTTTAATATTTCTTTAGGAAACGCTTTTAAATGGTTTTTTCGTAAGACCAATTTTATAACAGCATCAGGATTTTTCATTGCTTCAGCAATATCTGTAAATCCAGTAAGAGAGTCCAACTTTAAAGAATCTAATAACTGTGCGTTTGCAATATTTACAAATAAACTAAATACAATTAATAAAATTCCTTTATTTAAGTATGCAGTTTTATGTGGTTTAATCGATTTTTTCACAGGCGATTTTGTCCTTAGCTAATTGTTCTTTGAGTTCATCTAAGTTAGCAAATTTTACTTCATTTCTCAAATGTTTAACAAATTCTATTTTAATGGTTTGTCCGTATATATCTTTGTCAAAATCGAAAATATTTACTTCTATTTTTTGCTTATGGTCGTTATCTGTTGTTGGGTTATAGCCAACATTGAGCATTCCTTTATATCTTACGAGTTCAACAATCACGTTTACGGCATAAACACCAGTTTTCGGTTTTATTTTATCTAAATCTGGCAATTCCACATTTGCAGTGGGGTAACCAATTGCTCGGCCTAGTTGTTTACCTTTTACAACAATACCTGACATGAAAAAGGAATAACCTAAATAACTGTTTGCGGTTTCAATGTCACCTTCTTCTATGGCTTTCCGGATGCGAGTGCTACTTACGTTTAATTGATTTATTTCTTGTGCAGGTATTTCAATTAAATCAAAATTATAGTTACTGGAATTTTGTTTAAGCGTTTCAATATTCCCTTCTCTATTGCTGCCAAAACGATGGTCGTATCCAATAACCAACGTTTTTGTTTTTAGCGTTTTTGAAATGATATTTGAAATATAATCTTGAGCACTCATTTTAGAAAACTCCATTGTAAAGGGAAACACAAGCACATTATCAATCCCAAATTGTTTTAATAATTCGCATTTTTCTTGTGTGGTTGTAATTAGTTTTAAATCGCGTTGATCTGGAAATAAAACTTTGCGGGGATGAGGATCAAACGTAAATAAAAGTGTTTCACCTCCATTTTTCTTTTTTAGTTCAACTAGTTTTTTGAGTATTTTTTGATGTCCTAAATGCACACCATCAAAAGTGCCAATAGTTACAATGGTGTTTTTTAGGTCACCTGTTTCTGATATGTTATGGAATATACGCACAAAAATGAGGCGTAAAGATACAATTAAAACACTTTAACGCTACCGTTTGATGTTAATAATGTCTGTTAAATCTAATATTCTTAAGTCTTTTTCTTTTAAAAGAGCTTTATAGAGTAATATTTCTTTTTCATAATTACACTTCTCTTTTTTTAAAATTTCATTTTCCTGAATTGTTGAGGCAAGATCTAGGTATGAATTAAGCAATTTCTTATTATCAAAATTTCTTAGTTCGTTTTTGTCAATTTTAAAAAGTTGCGAAATAATATGAAGTTTGTCTTCTTTTATAATAGCCTCATCATTTTCCATCATTATATACCAGCGCCTACTTACTCCTATATGTTTAGCTACATATTGCTGAGTTAAATTTTCCAATTCTCTTATTTTTTTAATCTTATTTCCTAAGCTCATTCGGTAATTTTAAATCGTAGGCATATTAAAAACTAAAGACAAAATAATTTTGTTTTTACCTTTGCAATATATATGTTATTAATAAAAAAAACACCAAGTAGTACTACTTGGTTTACTACTTGATTTACTACTTGGTTTTTTTATTGTTTTTAAATGAAATAGTGTTGTTTTAAAATAGATAATATTTAATGAAAATTTAATTATTTGCGATTGATATCAACGAATCACAAATTTTATCACAATTACTACTTGCATTACTACTTGCATACTAATTGCTCAACTACTTGGTTTTACTACTTGTTTTTTTGTTTGATTTTCATAAAATAATAGAGGAATGGCTTAGCCTATTTTAATGTTTGGAATAATTTTAACGATAATATGGTTCACAACAAGTGCACAAAAAGTGAATAACAATTATATTTTGATTATTTAGGTTTGCATCTTAACCAATTAAAAAACAAATTATGAAAAAGATTATTTTAGGAGGAGCATTATGCTTTATTTTTACTAACACTTTTGCTGATTATGTTAGAACTACGACCAACGGAGGATCAAATGGCTACAAAGAGACAATAAAAGAAGTAACAGGTGGTAATACTGTTATTTCTTGTAAAGATCCTGGCTACGAAGCTTGCCCAACTAGTAGTTATAATGCAAGCGAGCAACCTGCAATTGATTATGCAATTTCACAAATAGTTGTAGGTAGATTAGCAGGTACAGCTGTGATTCAAGGCTATTCTGTGACATGGTCTTCTGACAATCGTGAAATGACTAATTCTAGTATTAGAGTAACTGTAAATTAAACCTATTATATTATGGTTAAAGCCGAATATGGAATACTATTCGGCTTTTAAAAATTCTTTAGAACCAATTAATAATTAAACCCTAAAAAAATGAAATTTAGTAAAACTATGTTTGGATTAGTATTTTGTTGTATATGTAATTACACTTATGCTGATTATATCAGAACAACATATAATGGCGGTAAAAATGGATATCAGGTAACTCAAAAAACAGTTATCGATGGCAACACAGAAATTAATTGTGTCGATCCTGGCTATGAGGCTTGTCCAACTATTAGTTATAATTCAAATGAGCAACCTGCAATTGATTATGCCATCACTCAGATCACTCAAGGATTTCTTTCTGGAACTGAAACTATTAATGGTGTAACGGTGAATTGGCAATCTTTAGACAGACAGATGATTAATTCGAGAATTATTGTCCGATAAAAAAAATCCAAAAATAGATGCCGAGTATGAAAGATTATTCGGCTTCTTTACTGTACCTTTCGTCTATGAAATTTTTAACATTTATTTTTACAACTTTTTTTGCTTGTTCTAATGCATTTTCGCAAATAAATATTAGTACTTATGTTAAATTAGATACTATCATCTCATCAGGTATAAATATTGATTATAAAGATATTTATCCAAACGATGTAAAAATGAAAATTTATAAGGACAATTTATGGCTTTTTTATCCAAATTGGGCAGATGATGATAGTATTCATTTTGTGAAAATTAATTTGAAAAACCTTAAAAGAGAAAATATTAATTTATATTTTCCTAGTGCTTCATTTAAAACACCAAATCCAAATATTTCAAATTTTGATTTAAATGATAGTGCTTTAGCAATTATGTTTACTAATAATAGCTTTGCATATTTTAGGTCTAAAAAATCTAACTTTGTGTTTTCTTTCATAGAGCCCCTTTCCCATTCTTATAACCAAATTTTTGTTTTAAATAAAAATAATGTATTAATTAATAATTTATATAATAGCCATCCATATGATAATCCAGACCCAGTTATTTTAAGGTTATACGATTGCAAGAACAAGAAGCTAATTAAAACATTGAAACCAAATTTCACATCTATTCAGTTTTCTCATTTTGCTCCAAATAATTGGTTAGATGTAAATGATAAAAAGATAGTGTTTTTTCAAACTATATCATATGATGGAACTATGTTTGACTTTGATTTAAATAGGACGGGTAGTCTTAATTTTAAAGAAAATAGTTGGGCATTTGCAGATACGACATATATTAAAGGTTTAAGTGTAGTAAAGCCAAGAGTAAATGCTAAGAATTTAATAGAAATTTTATCACCAATGGAAGATTCTGTTAGCAGAGTTGAAGCTATATATTGGATAGGAAAAGATAAATTATTGGTAAGAAAAATACCAGCAAATAATAAAATAAAAGAAAGACAAAGATTTTATGATATATTATTTTTAGATAAAACTAATAATTGGATTAAAATACAGGAAAACATTACAGATATAAAAATAAATGATAATGAAGTTTGTACTAAAACTAATTTTCCAATAAAATCTGTTGAATACAAAAATGATTTTACCGATAAATACTTTATAAAACTTTCTACTCGTTTTTATAATTATGAATTTGGTAAAACATATGCAGAGCTTAAGAAAAAGGAAGAAGGTGCATTAGGCAAAAAAGAACCAGAGTTATTTATAGAAATTTTTAAATGTAATTTTGATGCGAAATAGCATAATTATTTTTTGTTTTTTATTGTTGCCTTCTTCTGTTTTCAGTCAAGAGAAATTTTACACGTTAAGTAATGATACAGTTTTCCTAAATCATAAAGAAAAAGTTAGTTTAGTTTTTTATACAAATAAATCTTGTTTTGATTGTTTTTTCTACATTAATGATTTTCTGAAATCAGATTCCATAATTCATTATTATTTTATAATCGAAAAAACGACTTCTCCAATGTTGAATTATGATATATATATGAAATTGGCCAATAGAGGGGTAGACAAAAAAAAGATTTTATTTACTAATCGTTATTCAAATGAAATATCTCCATACCTTGAGGTTTTATATCGCAATACCGTAACTAAAATCCCAAATATCGATATTTTTGAGGACAAAAAAACAATGATTCTTACGAAAAAAGTAATTTCACTGATAAAGAATTAAAACACTTTAACACTACCATTTTTAATAATATAATCAACCCCATTAATGGTGAATTTTTTGCCTGTGCTTTGCTTCATTAAATCTGTGATATCTTGTTCAATGGTGTGGACAGAGCCTTTGGTTTTATAAGCAATATTTAAATAATCTTCGCTAATTTCCATCCCTTCATAAACACCACATAATATAACTCTAACTGGCACTTTAATTCTAGCTAACATTTTAATATCCCTTGCTTTAGCCCAATTATCAGCAATTAAAATAACATCATCTACTTTTCCACTTTTATTTAAGCCATAAATAATGGCCTCTATCGGGTTTTCGGGAGCATCACCACCTGTGCCTTTTTTTATGGTTAATTCCATGGTGGAAATGAGCTGATCACAAGTTTTTGCTCTGCAATAATAAACACCTCCAGTGGCTCCAATTTTCTTTTGTTCGTCAGATTTTTTATCTCCATCATTAAAAAAAGCAAAGTGCTGACTAACACTATCTTTAATGAAATGTAATTTCAACCAGGTGTTTAATTGTTGCGCATAAGGATACATACTGCCTGTTAAATCAGCTACAATGAGTTTGTTTTTCCATTGTTTATTTCGTTTAAATACCTTAAAAATTACATTATTTGCTGTATCCTCAACATTTGCTTTTAAATCGGCTTCACTTTCCGTTGATCTACTTTCAAAAGAAAAATTTCCTTTTCGATCATAAACTTTATAGTATCCGTTTAAATTACCTTTTTTGTAAGTGCCTTCTGCTTTTATATTTCCATTAGGATAATAGGAAAGTTCTAATCCTTCTTTTATGCCATTTTTAAAATTTTCAAAAAAATCTTTTTTACATTTTTTAGAATAATTGATGCATGGACCTTCTAATTTTCCGTCTTTATAATAAGCTTCTTGTTCAACGCAATCTGGAACGTCAAACCATTTAATCTCTAAGCCTTGTTTTTTATTATTTTTAAAAATTACCTCCGATTTTAAATCTCCATTCTCCCAAAATTCTTTCCAAACTCCCTGTTTCAAGCTATCTTTATCAAGTAAATTTATTGTATCATTTTCGTAAACTTTATAGCTTAAAAATGATTGAGAGACACTAACGCGAGATGTTAGAAGTAATAATATTAAATATATATATGTCGAAATAAAGGTTTTCAATGCCTAAAATTGATTAAATTTGTTGTTATTATCAAATTATTATGTTAGAAAAAATAAACATTCTTTTGGCAGAGGTAGAAGAGTTTGCTGCACAAAGTAAAGAACACGTTGAGGAATATCGAATTAAATGGTTAAGCAAAAAAGGCCAGGTAACGATTTTGTTTGATGATTTCAAAGCGGTTGCCCCAGAAATAAAAAGAGAAGTTGGTCAAAAACTGAATGAACTTAAGGTAAAGGCTCAAGATAAAATAAATGCACTGAAAGAGAAGTATGAATCAAGTTCAGAATCTACGGTTTCTGTTAATATTGATCTCACTACACCTTCTGATCCGAGTCTTGCTATAGGTTCACGCCATCCATTGTCAATTGTTAAAAATCAAATTATTGATGTGTTTGCTCGTATTGGCTTTACAGTTAGTGATGGTAGAGAAATTGAAGATGACTGGCATAATTTTACAGCTTTAAACACTCCTGAAAATCATCCGGCGCGTGATATGCAGGATACATTTTATGTAAATATTAATCCCGAAATGGTTTTACGCACGCAAACCTCTTCAGTTCAGGTTCATGTGATGGAAAATCAAAAGCCACCTATTAGAACGATATCTCCTGGTAGAGTATATCGCAATGAAGCGATTAGTGCACGAGCACATTGTCAGTTTCATCAGATTGAAGGATTGTACATTGATGAAAATGTTTCGTTTGCTGATTTAAAACAAACTTTAAATTTCTTTGCAAAGGAATTATTTGGTACTGAGACAAAAATTAGAATGCGTCCAAGTTATTTTCCTTTTACAGAACCAAGTGCTGAGGTTGACATTAGTTGTACACTTTGTAAAGGTGATGGCTGTAATGTTTGTAAACATACTGGTTGGGTAGAGATATTGGGTTGTGGTATGGTTGATCCGCAAGTGCTTGATAATTGTGGGATTGATAGTAGTAAATATAGTGGTTTTGCATTTGGAATGGGAATTGAACGGATCACCATGCTAAAATACAGAGTGAAAGATTTGCGTTTGTTTTTCGAAAATGATGTTCGCTTTTTAAAACAATTCTCAGGAGAATAACACGTGGAAAAAAAATCTCGAAAGGAGAATATTTTAACAATACTTGAAACTGAACATCAGGATGTGTTTTTGAATTATGCCTTGGCAATGGAATTTTTAGGCGAAACTGATTTTATAAATGCAGAAATACAACTGCAAAAAACACTGAGAATAAATGAGGAATACTTACCTTGTTTTTATCAATTGGGGCAAGTATACGAGAAATTAAATAATACGAATGCTGCAATTCAATTTTATAATAATGGAATTGAATTAGCTAAAAAACAAGGAAACACGAAGGCTTTGGGCGAGTTAAAAGAAGCTCTTTGGTTATTAGAAGATTAAGTAATGTATTAGATGGACTATCAAAAAATTAATCATAAAAAAGTTTTAGTAACAGGTGGAGCTGGTTTTATTGGCTCAAACTTATGCGAAAGTTTGTTGCAAAATAATAATGAAGTTGTTTGTTTAGATAATTTTTCCACAGGAAGATTGCAAAACATAGAACCATTTTTAGCTAACAAAAATTTTAAACTCATTATTGGTGATATTTGTTATTTCCAAGATTGTGAAACTGCCATGGAAGGCGTTGACATCGTATTGCAACAAGCTGCATTAGGTTCTGTTCCACGTTCTATAAATGATCCAATAAAAACAAATGAAGTAAATGTTGGTGGCTTTTTAAATGTGCTAGTTGCTGCACGCAATGCGAACGTTAAACGTGTGGTGTATGCTGCAAGCTCTTCTACATATGGAGATTCAGAATCATTGCCAAAGGTTGAAGAAATAATTGGAAAACCTCTTTCTCCTTATGCAGTTACCAAATATGTGAATGAATTATATGCACATGTTTTCGCATTAAATTATGGAATGGATATTATTGGTTTGCGTTATTTTAATGTTTACGGAAAAAATCAAGATCCGAATGGGGCTTATGCTGCTGTAATTCCAAAATTCACGATGCAGTTAATGGAATTGCAATCACCTTTGATTAATGGTGATGGCACAAACTCTCGTGATTTTACATACATTGAAAACGTGGTTAAGATGAATCATTTAGCAGCTACAACTACTAACCCTTTAGCAAAAGGACAAGTTTTTAATACGGCTGTTGGTGAAAGGGCTGATTTAAATATGCTTACTCAATTATTAAAAAAATATTTAGCCGAACATAATCCTAAAATTGCAGAAGTTCCTATTAAATATGGTGTTGAGCGGGCAGGGGATATCCCTCATTCTTTAGCTTCAATAAATAAAGCAAAAGATTTATTAGGATATGCTCCAACGCATCATTTAAATGAAGGTTTAAAAGAGGCGGTAAATTGGTACTGGGAAAACTTAAAAGTATAGGTAAACAATTTCTGATTAATGTATCAAATCATTTATTTTTGAAAGGTGTGTGATTGCATCATCAATACTTTTTACACCTTCAATGGTAAGCCACAATTTATTATTAGATTCTTTTAACTGTGTTTGTTTGTGGCTTTTTTGCGCATATAACATCACTGCCTTAAACATTGGTGAATTATAATATTCGCTATCTTGTTTACTTATAAAATAGCATAACATTTTGCCATTTTTTAAGGTCATTTTTTCGAAACCTAATTTCATTGCAGCCCAACGCATTCTTACCACATTTATTAATTCAATGGCTTCATTTGGTATTGGTCCAAAGCGGTCTCTGATTTTTAATTTAAAATTTTCTAATTCTGGTTCATTAGTAACATTATCTAATTCTCTATAAAGCAATAAACGCTCTGTTAAATTACTCACATAACTATCAGGAATTAATAATTGTAAATCTGTATCAACAACGGTTTCTCTAACAAATTGACGAGAGAATTTAGATTTATCGGCATCTGCACTTTCGCCTGGTTCAATAATTTCCTGATACCAATTTTCTTGTTTCAATTCTTCAATGGCTTCGTTTAATATTTTCATATAGGTATCAAATCCCATATCGTTTATAAAACCACTTTGTTCGCCACCTAATAAATTTCCTGCACCTCGTATATCTAAATCACGCATTGCAATTTGAAAACCACTCCCTAAGTCACTAAATTCAACAATAGCCGTCAATCTTTTTCTGGCTTCAGAACTCAAACTAATAAAAGGAGGAGTAAGTAAATAACAAAAAGCTTTTTTATTACTTCTTCCAACGCGCCCACGCATTTGATGTAAATCGCTTAATCCAAAATTTTGCGAATCGTTTATAATAATTGTGTTAGCATTACTAATATCTAATCCTGATTCAATAATTGTTGTAGCTACTAAAACGTCATATTCACCTTCTATAAAACTGAACATAACGTCTTCAAGCTTATCTCCATCCATTTGTCCGTGTCCGAAAGTAACTCTTGCCTCAGGAACTAGTCTTTGAATGATGCCTGCAACTTCAGCAATATTTTGAACTTTATTATGCACAAAATAAACTTGGCCGCCACGACTCATTTCATAAGCCACCGCGTCTCTAATGGCTTCTTCACTAAAAGATATTAATTCCGTATGCACAGGATAACGATTAGCTGGAGGTGTGCTGATGACAGACAAATCCCTGGCGCCCATTAAACTAAATTGAAGAGTTCTTGGAATCGGAGTTGCTGTTAAAGTAAGCGTATCTACTGTTGTTTTGAATGTTTTTAATTTATCTTTTATACCTACTCCAAATTTTTGTTCCTCATCAATAATCAATAACCCTAAATCTTTAAACTTAATGTCTTTTCCAACTATTTTATGCGTCCCAATTAAAATATCAATTTTACCTTCTGCTGTTTTAGCTATAATTTCTTTAACGTCTTTGGCACTTCTAAATCTATTGATGTAACTAACATTACATGGCAAATCTTTTAATCGTTCACTAAATGTTTTAAAATGCTGATACGCTAAAATAGTTGTAGGTACTAAAATCGCAACTTGTTTACTGTCACATACTGCTTTAAATGCTGCTCTAACTGCTATTTCTGTTTTGCCAAATCCAACATCACCACACACCAATCTGTCCATTGGATGAGGTTTTTCCATATCTCTTTTTACTTCCGTCGTTACTTTTATTTGATCTGGTGTATCTTCATAAATAAATGAAGCTTCTAATTCATGCTGTAAATAATTATCTTGAGGGAAACGATGACCCTCTTGTGTTTTTCGTTTAGCGTATAATTTAATTAAATCATACGCAACTTCTTTTACATTCTTTTTAGTTTTTTGTTTTAAGGTACTCCAAGTTGTCGATCCAATTTTATCAATACGCGGCACATTACCTTCTTTGCCGGTGTATTTACTAATGCGATGTAAACTGTGAATACTAACATATAAAAAATCATTGTCTTTATAAACAAGTTTTACGGCTTCTTGTTGTATGCCATTTGTGGTTATTTTCACTAAACCACCAAATCGCCCAATACCATGATCAATATGCGTAACGAAGTCGCCAGGATTTAGTGATAAAATTTCTTTGAGTGTTAAAGATTCAGATGTTTTATAACGCGTTTCTTTTAAATTAAATCGATGATATCGTTCAAAAACCTGATGATCAGTATAGCAGGCTATTTTTAAATCGTGATCAATAAACCCTTCGTGTAAATTTATTTTAACATGCTCAATTAAACCTTCAGTCGTTCTATGTTCTTTTGAGAGTAAATCGTTGAAAATTGTATTTAAACGCTCAGCTTGTTTTGTGTTTTCTGTAGTTAAATAATTTTTATAGCCCTTTGCTTTATTAGATTTTAAATCACTAATAAGCATGTCGAAATTTTTATGAAATTGAGGTTGCAAACTTTGATTAAAACTAATTTCCTGTTTCGCAATATGGTTCGTTAAACCAAATTCCACAATTTGATAATTTTTTATTTGCCCTAAAAAGTCATCACCAGAAATGTGTAACTCATCTGGTGAAATATGTTTGATGGTTGAATCTAAAGCATGATATGATACTTCTAATTTTGAAAATAGTTTATCAATGTAATCTTTAGTATAAATAACATCGTCAAAACATAAAAGTGTATCAGTGTTGAGGTAATCAAAAAAAGATTTTCGAACCTCAATAACTTGCGACGAATTTATATCCGGAATAATAGTTACGAAATCATAACTATGATTTGATAATTGTGAAATAGGATCAAATGTTTTGATAGCATCCACATCATTGCCAAACAATTCAATACGATATGGCAACTCATGGGCAAAAGAGTAGACATCTACAATACCTCCCCTTACTGCATATTGCCCAGGTTCCGAAACAAAATCACATAATTCAAAATCGTAACTCTGTAAAAATTCTTGAATAAAATCGATGCTTAATTTTTCGCCTTTTTTAATGATCAGCGTATTTTTGTTCAAACTTGTTTTTGATGCCACTTTTTCAGCTAATGCTGCTGCGTAGGTCACTACAATTCCTGAATAATTTTCTTTGCTTAAAAGGCTTAATGTTTCTGCTCTTTCTTGAACGGATGCATTACTGGTTTTTTCTTCTTTGTAAGGGACTTTATAACTTTCTGGAAAATAATGAATATGTTTTTCTGGAAGTAAGGTTTGTAAATCGTTTAGTAAATAAGCTGCTTTCTCTTTGTCGTTGCACACAATTACTAAGTTACAGGAAGTGTTTTGAAAGATGTCATTTACCAAAAAAGCAAAAGAAGACCCCCGTAAACCCGAAAAAAATACATTTGTATTAAAGTTTACTTGCTTTTTTTGTAACTCGTTCCAAAACTTACCGTTCCACCACATGCAATGGCTGTAAAGTTAAGTTTATTTTTAAGAATTATGCTACTTAATAAATTGAAATTTGAAAAATATGGTTAAATTTATTTCTTAATTGATTTGTGCGTTTTAACATTGCTTTAACGTATAAGAAACAAAACATTATGGCAAAAAAAGAAAAAAAGAATTTAGAATTTTTTACTGATTGGAAATATGCTCCTGCACCAGAATCAACAGATCATATTAGCCTAAAAAAACAATATGATTTATTTATCAATGGCAAATTTGTAAAACCAAATTCAGGTAAATATTACGATACAATTAATCCAGCAACTGAAGAAAAAATTGCAAGCATAGCTGAGGCAAATGAAAAAGATGTTGATACTGCTGTAAAGGCTGCAAAAACAGCTTATGATAAGACATGGAGTAAAATGCCTGCAAAAGAACGCGCAAAATATATTTTTAGAATTGCACGTTTAATTCAAGAAAAAGCTCGTGAACTTTCAGTTATTGAAACTATGAATGGTGGAAAAGCCATTCGTGAAAGTAGAGATATTGATGTTCCCTTAGCTGCAAATCATTTTTTCTATTATGCAGGTTGGGCTGATAAATTAGAATATGCATTTCCTAATCGTAATCCAAAACCATTAGGAGTTGCTGGTCAAATTATTCCTTGGAATTTTCCGTTATTAATGGCTGCCTGGAAAATTGCTCCTGCATTAGCAACTGGAAATACAGTTGTTTTGAAGCCTGCAGAAACTACTCCATTAACATGTCTTAAGCTTGCTGAAATTATTCAGGAAAGTGGATTGCCTGATGGTGTTGTAAATATTGTTACTGGTTTTGGGCCTACTGGTGCTGCATTAGTAAATCATCCTTTAATAAATAAAATTGCCTTTACAGGAAGTACGGGTGTTGGAAAATGGATACAAAAATCCATTGCTGGTACTGATAAACGCTTAACACTTGAATTAGGTGGCAAAGCAGCAAATATCATTTTTGAAGATGCTCCAATTAATCAAGCAGTTGAAGGAATTGTAAATGGTATTTTCTTTAATCAAGGTCACGTATGTTGTGCTGGCTCTCGTTTATTTGTTCAAGAAAGTGTAGCTGATGAAGTGATTCAGAAATTAAAAGATCGTTTAGAAACTTTAATAGTGGGTGATCCAATGGATAAGAATACTGACATTGGAGCAATAAATTCTAAAATGCAATTAAATAAAATTAATGAATATATAAAAATTGGAATTAATGATGGTGCAGATATGTACCAAAGTTCGTGTTCAATTCCTAAAAAAGGATTTTTTGTTAAGCCAACCTTGTTTTTAAATACTCATTAATTTTATTTAATTGCATTTTAGAATTGATAGCACCAATGTCTGTGTTCTTATCTAAAGGATCGCCAACAATCAATGTTTCTAACCTGTCTTTTAATTTATGTATCACTTCTTCGGCAACGCTTTCCTGAATAAATAAACGAGAACCAGCACAGCATACATGTCCCTGATTAAAGAAAATACCATTGATAATTCCTTCCACCGCTTGGTTAATTGGAGCATCTTCAAAAATAATATTAGCTGCTTTACCGCCTAATTCTAACGTTAATCTTTTATCAGTTCCTGCAATTGATTTTTGAATCCATTTACCAACATTAGTACTTCCTGTAAAGGCAATTTTATTAATGTCTTT
>JAYVIS010000313.1:0-6261 GCA_043769975.1 Bacteroidota bacterium | reverse complement strand
CCCAAAAACCAATGGTGGCAGTAATAAATGGAATAAAACTTAATTCTAAATTATTTTTATCAAAAAAATATAATCCCATACATGAGAATGAACCTAGATAACAGAAAAATTGAAGAAAAAATTTTTTATTACCCAAATAATCAGCAATTCCACTTAAAATGGGGGATAATAATACCACAATTGCTAATGCTAAGGCATATACAAACGAATAAATATTATGATTTTCGAATTCAAAACCTAAAAAGAAAACTTTATGACTAATAATTTGACCTGTAACAACATCTTTGGTTACAGTTACGGCGTCGTAAAAGTTAGGAAAAATTGCGGAAGTAATTACTAATGGAAATACTGAGTTTGCCCAGTCATAAAAAGTCCAAGCTCGTATTATTTTTTTATTATCTTTTTCCATTAATTAATTTTTGAATGATCTTTTCTAAATTAGTTTTTGATGATTTCAAATTCAACCCTTCTGTTTTTTGCTTTACCTTCATCAGTTTCATTAGTCGCAATTGGCACCGAACTTCCATAACCCTTAAAGTACATTTTATTTTGGGTTCCTTTTTTAATGAGATATTCAAAAACTTCTCGTGCACGTTGTTCTGATAATTTTTGATTTTTTGATTTAGACCCAGAATTATCTGAATGGCCGTTAATTTGAACTTCCATCGTTGGATTACGAATAAGATATTGTGCTAACTTATTTAATTCTGAAAAGGATTCAGGTAGAATGTACGACTTTCCATTTTCGAAGAAAATGTTTTTTAAAGCAACTTTTTCTCCAACTTTAATATTGTTTTTTACTTGTAAAACAGAATCTTCTTCATTTATGTTAAATGAACCTACAATTTCAACCTTTACTTTTTCAATTAATTCTTTTGCTTTTATTAAAGAAACATCATCAACAAAATAGTATGCTTCTTTGAATCCAAATTTGAATATGTTCATTCTAACCATATCTTTTTTCACATTTGGTGCAAAATTCCCAATTGTTAAATATTTTTCTCCACCATCAGCTTGATATTTTCCGGAAATTTTAAACCATTGATGTCCATTGATGAAACTACCTTTTTTACTTACTGAATCAATTATTGCTGTTTTTATTGCATCAGCTTTGCCTTTATAACCAGCTTTACTAAATAAAGCACCAAATGATTTTAGACTGGCATTACTCCAAAAAGCTAACCTGATATACATATCAAATTGATAGATTGTACCTCTATGTAGAGCATCGGCTAATTTAACTTGTGCAAATTCTTTATATTTTTTCTGAAAACGTAAACCTATATAGCAATCGCCAGTTCGTCCACCTTTTTGAGATGAAGTATCGTTCTTTAATGATTCTTGGTAATAATCTACGCTTGCAATTTGAGACCAAGGAATTGCCTGTCGAATACTTCCGGATTTTTTTCGATAATTTTCGAAACTACCGTTTGGGACAAGGTTTTTTTGTATTTCAACTGCTTGTTGAGCTTTCATACTATTTAAAAAAAGCAGAAAAGGTAAAAGGTATTTAAGTTTTAATATCATAAAATATACTTGCCGTAAAAGTAGGTTTTACAATATATTTTTGAAATAATTGTTATTAACACTTGTATTTATAAAAAAAGTTGTATATTTGCAATCCAAATTAAAAAACAGAATAAAACTTAAATAGAATGGCAAATCATAAGTCGGCAATCAAAAGAATTAGATCAAATAACGCAAAACGTTTATCGAATCGTTATTATGCTAAAACAACTCGTAATGCAATCAAAAAATTGCGTGATACAAATACTAAAACAGAAGCAGGAGCTTTATTGCCTAAAGTTGTTGCTATGATTGATAAATTAGCTAAGAAAAGTGTAATACACAAGAATAAAGCGTCTAATTTAAAGTCTAAATTAACTAAAAAAGTTAATGCTATTGCTTAATAAGTTGTAGCATTTTTGTAAATTGAAAAAATCCCACTAAATGTGGGATTTTTTTTGACAATAAATTAGGCTGTAAATAATAAATTCTTATTTTTGCATAAAAATTTAACAAATAATCCTTAAAAAATGAATTCTAAAAATTTACGAAACTTAAGTTTAGCTGTTGGAGCTACCGCATTACTTGTGGGATGTAACGGACTAGGTAAAATGGTAAAAAAACAAAGTACAATTACTTATGATGTAAAACCAAATCCATTGGAAATGCACGGAGACAGTGTAGTATTTAGTGTTTCAGGTAAATACCCAGCTAAGTTATTTGCTAAAAAAGCAACGGTAACTGTAACTCCTGTAGTTAAATTTGCAGGTGGAGAAAAAGCAATGAAACCAATCATTTTAGTAGGAGAAAAAGCAACAGGAAGTGGCCAAAAAATCAGTTATGAAAAAGGCGGTACTTTTAGTTACACTAGTGAAAAATTTGCTTATGCGCCAGCAATGAAAGTTGCAACTGTTGAGTTACGTGCTCAAGGTGCTGTTAAAAAGAAAACTAAAGATTTTACTCCAATTACTTTAGCTGATGGTACAATTATTACTCCTTTATTAGTTCGTAATGACGAAAAAGGAATTTATGCAGCTGATGCATTTGTAAAATCAGTTCCAGCTAATCAAGTTGCTAATATTTATTATGTTATTAATAAATCAGACGTACGTTCATCTGAATTGAAATCTGAAGAAATGAAAAATATCCAAACTTTTATTTCTCAAAACATTAATAACCCTTGGTATATGTTTAAAGACATTAGTGTTTCTGCATATGCATCTCCAGACGGTGAACTTTCTTTAAATGCTGATTTAGCTATAGATCGTGCTAAATCTGGTTCTAAAGCTTTAATGGGTGAATTCAAAAAGAATAAAAATAAAGATCAATTATTCGGTAAAGAAGAAGCTAATTATAAAACTCAAACTACTGCTGAAGATTGGGATGGTTTTAAAACATTAATGGAAGGTTCTACTATTGCTGATAAAGATTTAATTTTACGCGTATTAACTATGTATACTGATGGTGAACAACGTGAAAAAGAAATTAAAAATTTATCAAAAACTTATACTGAAGTTTCTGAGAAAATTTTACCAAAATTACGTCGTTCAGTTTTAACTGTTAACGTTGATAAAAAATCTCGTACTGATGAGCAAATAACTAAATTAACTACAACTAACATTGACAGTTTATCTTTAGAGGAGTTATTATATGCTGCTAATTTAACTACTGATTTAAATAATAAAGTTATGATTTACAAAGCTGCAGAAAAAAACTTTGCTAGCGATTGGAGAACTTCAAATAATTTAGGTGTTGCTTTATTAGCTCAAAACAAGGTTTCTGAAGCAGGTGAAGCATTTACAAGAGCTGAAAAAACAGCTAATGGAAATCCAATAGTAATGAATCAATTAGGTATCATTGCTGCAAAAGGCGGTGACCGTGTTAAAGCTATGGAATATTATAATAAAGCAAATGGTGCTGGTTCAGAAGTTAATTACAATAAAGGAATTGTAAACGTTCGTGATGGTAAATATGCTGATGCTGTTTCTAACTTCGGTTCAAGCAAAGATTTCAACAAAGCTTTAGCTGAATTGTTAAATGGTAATGCTGGTGCTGTAACTACTACTTTAGATGGTGGAAATGATAAAGATAACGCAATGGCATTTTATTTAAAAGCAGTTGCTGCAGCACGTGGTGCTAATGCTGCTAATGTTGTATCTAATTTAAAAACAGCTATTGAAAAAGACGGAAGTCTTAAAGCAGCTGCTAAAGATGATGCAGAATTTATTAAATTAAAAGAAAATGCTGAATTTAAAGCATTAGTAAACTAAAATATTTTTATTTATTTGTAATAAAAAACCCTCAAAGAAATTTGAGGGTTTTTTGTTTTGTGTATGTTTTTTTATTCCAAACTATTTGGATTGTTAATCTTTTATTACTTCTACGGCCGCCATTTTCCCCACCAAACTTCCAATAGCAACTCCCATTCCGCCCATTCTAACGGCACAAATCACATTTTTTGTAACTGCTTTAATAATTGGTTTTTTTTCACTTCCAATTCCCATTATTCCTGTCCAACGCTGTTCAATTTGAAATTCTTGATTCGGAAGAATTACATTTTTTAGAAATGTGTTTAAATAGGATTGAATTTTAGTATTTAGTTTAAAATCCATGGATGTTTCAGTTTCAAAATCTAAATTTCTTCCACCTCCTAATAGGATTCGGTCTCCAATATTTCTAAAATAGACATAGCCTTCATTATAATGAAATGTCCCTTTTATTTTTAAATTTGGAATGGGTTTAGTAATTAAAACCTGAGCCCTAGCCGGTTTTATATCTTTAATTTTCAGCAATTCATTAGCAAATCCATTTGTTGCTACTATTACTTTTTTAGATTTTATTTCTCCAATATTTGTATCAAGTATGACATTGGTTTTAATATCAATGACTGTTTTTACTTCAATAGAATTTAAAATCAGAATCCCTATGTTTGAGGCATATTTCAAAAGGTTAATCATCATTTTGCCGGTGTCGATTTGACCTTCTTTTGTGTTATTTATCACACCAATAATGTTATTGAATCCAAAGCTTTTTATTTTAGTCGGTTCAATTTTATAGGTCTGTTTTTGTTTAGTAAATGAAAATAAATCTTTATTCAATCCATTAATTTCAGAAACACAGTTATTATACTTCGAAGCATCATCAAATAATTCATAACCACCATAATTTTTAAAATCAATGTTATTATCTCCTAGTCTTTTACGTAAAATTTCTAAACCTTTTATTCGCATTTCAACTGTTTGCAAAACGTGTTCTTTTGATGAGTTTTTTACATCAGAAATTAATTCACTTGCACTTCCAAAACAAGCGAATCCAGCATTTTTAGTACTTGCGCCAGTTGGAAAAATCCCTCTTTCTAATATGACTATTTTTGCTTTTTTATTTTTCTCTTTAAATGAAATTGCCGAGCTTAATCCAACAATTCCACTACCTATAACTATTAAGTCAATGTCCGATAAATAGGATTGTGTTTCCCAAAAGCTATGATTTGTTATTTTTTTACCTTTTAGCATGTTTTTAGTGGCAGTTTTCATGGAATTTTGCTTAAATTTATCCTTTTATACAAAAATACATTTTGTTTGTAATGAAACATATTTTTCCCATAATTACTATACTATTAGTTTTTTCTTTTGCAGGATTTGCTCAAGATTGGACTTTACCATTTTCTAGTAGAATTGAAAAGTCAGGAAAAAAGCTACAAGGTGCTACCGTTACCTTGATGCAAGGTTCAAAGCAAATTATGCAAACAATGACAAGCGATGACGGCGCTTTTAAGTTTCAAATTCCTCCAAATGGTGATTTTACGATTGTTGTTACAAAAACTGGACATTGTACAAAAAAGTTTCAAATATCAACAAGAGGAGTTCCAGCAGATAAAACCAAAGATAGTTTTAAAGGATTTAACATAGAATCGATTAGTTTGTTTGAACCTTTACCTGGAATTGATTATTCAGTTTTAAATCAACCATTGGTAAAAGTAACTTACGACTCAGCAAAAGATAATTTTGATTATGATGAAACATATAGTAATCAGATGTTGGAAGCATTGGATAGATTAAGTGAGCTTGAAGCAACGGCAAAAAATAAACAAAAAGAATTAGAATCAAATTATCAATCTGCAATAAAAATTGCGGATAAAGCTTTCTTGAAAAAAGATTGGAATACTGCGAAGTCTTCATACAGCCAAGCTTCTTTATTAAAAATTTCTGAAAATTATCCAAAAGATCAATTGGCGCAAATTGAAATTATTTTAAAAGATCAAGAGGCATTAAATAAAAAAGCTGAAGCAGACAAAGCAGCAGCAGCAAAAGCAGCAGCCGATAAAGCCGCAGCCGACAAAGCAGCTGCAGACAAAGCAGCAGCCGACAAAGCAGCGGCAGACAAAGCAGCGGCAGACAAAGCCGCCGCCGACAAAGCAGCAGCAGATAAAGCCGCAGCAGATAAAGCTGCAGCAGCAAAAGCAGCCGCCGACAAAGCAGCTGCAGATAAAGCAGCAGCTGACAAAGCCGCCGCAGATAAAGCAGCAGCAGCAAAAGCAGCCGCAGATAAAGCAGCAGCCGATAAAGCAGCCGCAGATAAAGCAGTAGCCGACAAAGCAGCAGCCGACAAAGCAGTGGCAGATAAAGCAGCAGCCGACAAAGCCGCCGCAGATAAAGCCGCCGCAGACAAAGCAGCAGCAGCCGATAAAGCAGCCGCAGATAAAGCAGCAGCCGACAAAGCCGCGGCAGATAAAGCAGCAGCAGATAAGGCAGCAGC